>JAHDCJ010000014.1:0-37907 GCA_020629935.1 Saprospiraceae bacterium
GATGCTGATCCCCTTGATTTCACTTGGGAATTTACCAACTGTACTGAAATTAGCTTGGATTTCGACATTGGTTGTTGGGATCATTATGAATTAGAATGGGACTTTGGAGATGGTGTAATAATTGGACCTGAAATTCCTTCCACTATAATTAATGAACCTTCTACTACAGGCACTTTCCAAAGTCCTGTACATACCTATCAAGCAGATGGTATCTATACCATAACGTTAACCTTATTTATTGATGGCGAAGCTACTACAGAATCTTTCAGCCAAGAAGTGGAAGTGCTTATTGGAGACAGTCCATCCATAAGTGGACCAAGTCCAATTTGTGTGGGTGAATTGAGTACTTATTCTATAACTGAACAAACAGGATTCACATATAGCTGGACCATCTCAGGAGGAGAATTCAATGATGGGCAAAGTACTGCAACAGGTACAATTGTAAATGTCTATTGGACTACTCCAACGGTGGGTACACTATCGGTAACAGCCATTCATCCAAGCTCAAATTGTCCAAATTTAACTAGCAATCTTAACGTAGAAATTTTACCCGAACCTTGTGATTTGACAACATGCGAGACCTCCGTCACTTTAGAATGTTTAGATAATGGAAATATATTAGGTACGCTTTATGATGCAGATGGCAATCTCATCACTTTAGGAAACAATGAAACTATCGAATGGGAAATCAATGGACAAAATCCAGTAAGTAATCAAAATCCATATGAGTTTGATGGAGCTGGACTTTCTGGCACCGTCACTTATCAAAATACATATTGTAGTAATGAAAACAACTTCACTGCGCCAACTTGTAGTATCGATTGCCCCGATCAGATCTTTGTAGAAATTGACTGTAATTTCCCAGAAGCTACCCTTTCTGTAGTTGATGCCGATGGTAATTTAATTGATGAAAATGAGTTTGAAATCACTTGGTTTGTAGCCGATATGGGTTTCCCTCCTAGCAATAATACCATTACCGTGGTCAATGAAGAAGATAGCTACTATTGTGTTTATGTACGGAGATATGATGACAAAGGAAATTTACTTTGTGAAGAAAAAGTCTGTGGTTATATTAATTGTGTTCCTTGTACAAGTCCTAATGCTGTATTTGACCAAGTAAATTGCGCAGCTACCCCAGAAGGCACATTGGCTTATGATTTTGAAATCCACGTTTGGGATCCTAATGGCATTGGCGCGCCTTTTAGTGCAGCGTCATGGACTGGCTTAGTAGATAATGTAAATCATGACTATGATATTCCTAATGTTTTAACAATAACAGGCACATATTATCCATTCCCAGGACAAGAAGAAATTTGTATTTATATTGATTTCGCAGATCCAACTTTATGTACCATAAGGCTCTGTGAAAAACTTCCTGATTGTAAATGTGCCATCAGTAATGAAACGGCAAATTATCCAGATTGTATTAATATCGGAGAAGAATTTTGCTTCACTTTTGAATTCGATTATTATGGCCCCAACACGCCTATTCAATTTTACTTAGATCAATTAAATTCTTCTAACGGTTGGGAATTTACAGGTTATGAACAAATTAATCCTCAAGCAGGAATGAATGTATTAACGACTGGACATAATATGTTTAAAATGTGTTTTGTATATAACGGAGCCTGCTTAGAGCCTGTTAGTCTTTTCTTTGATGGGGTAACACAAACCGATTGCAAAATCTGGGAAATGCATGATTTTAAAATTTGTAAAGATTGTGAAGTTTCTTGTAAAGATATTGTAGAGTCTCCTGTATATACTCCTCAATACGAAGCAGATCATTTAGGAGGTTATAGTTTCCACTTTATTAATACAAGTGTAACTCCTCCAGGTTGGTCTCCATACTTCTATTATTGGAGAGTACGAAATCAATTTGGACAAGTAGTAAATACCTCTTTCTCTCAAAACATGTTCTATACATTCCCCAATAATAATTTGCATGAAGTATGTTTGTATATTTATTATCAAAATAATAACACAGGTAAAATATGCAAGGTTAGATATTGTGAACGATTCTATCCTAAAGATTTAATCGAAGGCAAACCGAATCGAGAAAATCCTACCGCAGACCAGCTCTTAGTTTTTTATCATTCAAGTGCACAAAAAGTCGTCTTGAATTCTACTAAAGCAAATAGCCCGATAAAAGAAATTCAGCTTTATCAAGTAGATGGAAAATATCTAGGCCAACAATTAAATCCTGATCCATTAAGTCATTGGGATATGAAAACCTACGCTCCTGGAATGTATTTTTTCAAACTCATTGACGAAGAAGGAAATCACTTTACCAAACGAATAATGGTCATAAAGGATTAATAAACAATGCATAATAAGAAAGCCCTTGGATTTAAATTCAAGGGCTTTTCTTATATAAAATCTAATCTTACATTTTAATGATATTTAATATGCATAGAATCCTCTAATAAACATTATCTTCAATTTACATTTTTAACCTTAAACCTAAACCAATGACCAAAAATCTACTTTTAGCCACCACGTGGTTGTGCTTGTTTATTTGTGGATCCCTCACCTTAAATGCACAAAAACCCGTACAAGCCACAGGATATGAAATTAATCTAAAATCATCTCCAAGCCCTTATTACTTCACTAATAATCAACGTGTTGACCAAAACACTAACCGCCCTATTAATCAATTTGGACTTCAAGTTCCAACTACAGGTAATGATCCAGAATCTAGAGCCAAATCTTTTTTGACTCAACAACAACACGATTTTGGACTCACCAGTGAAGATATTCAGTCTTTACAATTACATGCGGTCCGAACTTCTCCTTCGGGAACCGTGGTTCGATTAAGACAATATAAATACGGTGTCCCTGTGAATAAAGCAGAAATCACCATCAATCTAAATCAGCAAAATGAAGTTACTTATGTCGCCAGTAGTTTTCAATATGAAGTTAACATTAGCAATCCCATTCCTAGTATTTCATTAGATCAGTCTAAAGCGATTGCCTATGCACATCTTGATCTTAATGCGAATACTACGATTCGACACGAAAGCAATGAATTATTTGTTTTTCATCAAGGGCAAAAAAGTCAACTCGCTTATCGAGTTCGTGTAATTTCAGATGCTTTTATTGGTGAATGGGAAGTCTTAGTCAATGCGCATACTGGAACTATTTTTAGTGCGAAAGATATTGCTTTCTATTATTGTGCAGCACATGATGAAAACCATCCACCACACAGCTCTGAAGAATCCATTGCCGCTACAGGAGATGGCAACGTCTTCGATCCAGATCCTCTTTCTTCTGGGATGGTCGCTTATGGGGTTGGAGGTTATGTTGATAATAACGATGCCAATTCCGCTGATCTTACTAGCCAAACATTTAATGTGCCTTTATTAGATATTACACTAACTGGAGGACAATATTACCTAGAAGGCCCATATGCAGAAATTGTAGATTTTGAAGCTCCAAATAATGGATTGTTTAACCAAGCTTCTTCTTCTTTCGCCTTCCAAAGAAATGATGATGCATTTGAAGCCGTAAACGTTTATTATCACATTGATGCTTCTATGCGATACATTAATACCGTATTGAATTGTGCTGTCATGCCATACCAATATGCTACTGGTGTCCGTGTAGATCCTAGTGCAGCAAATGGAGCAGACAATTCCTATTATTCTACAGGAAGTGGAGCACTGGCTTTTGGAGAAGGCTGTGTAGATGATGCGGAAGATTCAGATGTCATTCACCACGAATTGGGTCATGGTCTTCATGATTGGATTACGAGTGGAGGACTTTCACAAGTAGACGGTTTAAGTGAAGGCTGTGGAGACTATTGGGCACAATCTTACAATCGTAGCCTAGGCAATTGGGGTCCAGGTGACGCTGCTTATAATTATGTATTTAACTGGGATGGGCATAATGCCTGTTGGGGTGGACGAACCACAGGCTATGGCGCTTCTTATCCAGGAGGTCTTGTCAATCAAATTCATACCGATGGACAAATTTGGTCCACTTGCCTGATGACTATTTATGATATCATTGGCCGTGCTCAAACTGATAAAATTTTCTTAGAAGGCCTAGGAATGACAAATAATAATTCTAGTCAAAATGATGCCGCTAATGCCGCTTATCAAGCAGCCATCAACATGGGATATTCCAATGCAGATCTTACCACCATCCATACTCAATTTACAAGTTGTGGTTATACCCTGCCGCCTTTAGCTGGGCCTCCTATAGCAGACTTTAATGCAGACCTAACTTCTCTTTGTTTAGATCAAGGACAAAATACAGTAAACTTCTCAGATGCTTCCACAGGAGCAGGAATCACCGCTTGGTCTTGGACTTTCCAAGGAGGAACTCCAGCCTCTTCAACAGCAACAAATCCTACAGTAACCTATAGCACTCCTGGAACTTATCAGGTTACTTTAACCGTAACCAATTCCTTTGGGATGGATACCAAAACGGAGGTCGGATATATTACAGTATTCACTGGAATGGCTTGTCCAAGTTGTACAACTACCCCAAGTACAAATGTACCTCTAACTATTTCTGCCTCAGGAGAACCAACCATTACCTCTACTATAGACATCACAGACATTGGAGAAATTACAGACATCAATATCCCTTCTATCTCCATTACCCATACATGGATTTCAGATTTAACGATTACGCTTACCAGCCCCGCAGGAACCGTAGTCAATTTAACTTCAGGTATATGTGACCAAGATGACAATATGGATCTTGGCTTTGACGATGGAGCAGCTACTGGAACTATTCCATGTCCGCCTACTAATGGAAATCTATATATTCCTACAGGAAGTCTCGCAAGCTTTAATGGAGAGAATGTTTATGGTACATGGACATTGACCGTAAGTGATGGAGCTAATCAAGATGGTGGTTCTTTAGATGGATGGAGTTTAGAATATTGTACACAATGTGCGGTGCCGACAGCTATACCTACTACAGTGGGTGTATATGACGCCGATTACGAATGCGAAGATGCAATGGGTTGGACACATTATGTAGATGATAATGGTACTCCTGATCCTGTAGATGATTTGCTATTGCTTTCCATCAACAAAGGAACCAGTGGTGTAGACATCCCCACGAACCAAGTACAAATTGGGGTAACTGGTGTAGGTGGTTCGGTAGATTTAACAGGCGTCGCTTACGTTGCACCATACGAAAAATGGTTTGTGATGAATCGATATTGGAATGTTAGTCCATTAGTTCAACCAAGTGCAGGAGGTGTTGATCTTCGTTTTTATTATACTACTGCAGATTATACAGGAGTAGAAACTGCAGCGAATTATGCACAAACTTTTATCAGTTCGCATGCAGATCTTACTTTTTATAAATTTTCTACAGGTTCAGGTATTGACCCTGATCCTACCCAAGGACATACTGGAGGAAATAATAGTAATTATATCCAACTTTCTCCTACTACCCAATCGTTCAATTCGGATCATTATGCCGAATTTAATGTCGCCTCTTTCTCAGGCGGTGGTGGCGGTGGAATAGGTTGTGATGCCTTCCCGTGTAATCCTTTACCTATTGAACTTATCAATTTCGAAGCTGCTCGACAAAACAATAATATTCTTGTCAAATGGCAAACCGAAACGGAACTCAACAATGCCTTTTTTGAATTAGAAAAGTCTAGCGATGGACTTCGGTTTTCAAGCATTGCGCAAGTAGAGGGGGCAGGGACTACAGATGTACCACAGAATTATCAACATTTAGATAAAAACCCACTCACGGGCTTCAATTATTACCGACTAAAACAAGTCGATTTTGACGGTCGCGTATCTTATTCTGAAGTCATTTATGTGAATTTTATTACCAAAGGAGAAGTCAATATTTTTCCTAATCCTGTTTTAGATGAAATGACAATTAGTTATTACTCCGAAGCTTCACAAGATGCTATGATTCGCATTTATGATGTCATTGGACAAAATGTGAGTTACATGGTACAAGAAGCAAACATTGGCCTAAATGAAATAGGTTTCAAAACTGATTTCTCGCCAGGTGTTTATTTCATAGCATTAACAGTTGACAATAAAACGACCACCACGAGGTTTGTAAAAGTGATGCATTAATCACTTGAAGAAAGTATATAAGCAAAAGGGTATGGAAATTTCTCCATACCCTTTTTTTTATACTAACCTTTATAATTATGGCCTTACCCTAAAGGGTCGAGCTATTTCGGGGTTCGCTATTCGCTCAGCCTGCGCCCTTCCATAAACGTCAGGGCTTGTCCGCTGCTTTGCAGCGCCCCTACATATCCCTAAGGCAAATCAAGTCTACAAATGTAAGTGACTAATCACTTATACACTGCCAAAGCTGTAATCTTCCTTTTTGTTGAAAAAATATTCTACCAGAATCGGTATACGGAATTTTAAGTCGGAATAAATCATTTTCGTAAAGCAAATAAGGCTCATGCTCTACTTTTCCAATTAAATTTAATGCGCCTCCTTTATCTAATATTCCATTAAAGTTGAAATTGTGATTTTCATTATCAACTGATCCATTTCGGATATAAGCGTATTGATAGGCATAGATGTAAAAGTATTCTTTTACTCGTTCTCCGTTTTCTTTTTTAAATAATAAATATCCACTATTCGATTGACTCATTGATCCTGATTCTGTAACGTCATCAATTTTAAATTCATCTTGTGTAGAGTTACTGGTAAAAACCGCTTTATTATCATTGGTCAAACATTGCCAAGGCCCTCTTGATCTTTGTTTAAAATACACTTCACCCCGATCGGTATAAGGTACTTGCAAACTGAACAAATCATTTTCATATAAAAGATATGGTACTCCAGGTACTTTACCAATCAATTCTAAATCTCCTCCTTCTTCCAAATATCCATTAAAATTAAAATTATGGTTTTCATTATCAACTTCTCCATTCCGGATATAGGCATATTGATACACATAGACATAATAATACTGCTTTTCTTTCCGTCCATTTTCATCAATAATGTAAAGATTTCCACTATTGGACATACTCGTTGAACCAGATTCTGAGACATCCCAATCATCTATAGGCAGTAGAAATTCATTAGATTCTTGAGCTTGTACCCTAAGCCCCAAGAATAAAATCAAAACGATATGAATCCAACTCTTCATATAACTTTTATTGGTTTTAAAGGATATAAAACCAAAATTATGCCAAAAGGAGTTAAACCGTTTAAAACCTAGGTTTATCAAGGCTTTTTATACAAAAAACCAATAATCCTTCACGGGTTTCTTTCCCCAAACATCCAATTGCGATCTAATTTTCACTTTGCCTTCAGGAGATGCCACCACCATCATGATTTGTGGGTTTTCAAGGCTAGGAATCGTATCGTAATGCGCCATGCGCACACCGTAAATATCCTTCCCAATTTTCTTTTCATTATCACATACCCAATGAAAAAAATCGCCTTGAGCCTGTAACAATTTTGCCATATCTTTTCCATTGCGGCCTCCTCCCCACAAAACCAAAGGTCTTGTTTTATCTCGATCCAACTGATAAAAAAAGCGAAGCTTTAAATCAAAATAGCGATTGTCTTTATACTCTTCCCAAGTTCGAGATATACGATTAGAGCGGTCTCTCCAATGATGCAAAATTTTATCTATTCCGATGACTTGCAAACCCGCTTTATAAAACCGAAAACAGAGATCATAATCTTCTGGATAAATCTCGGGTTCAAAAGCCCCTACCCGATCTAAATCTTCTTTATGTAAAATCCAACAATGAGAAGGGATTACACATTCTTGATATATCTCTTGATAATGTAAACTTTGCCGCGCTACCTCATTTAACCATTTTTCATATCGAATAAAACCATCACCAACTTCTCCCTCATCTACAAAATGTTCCGTACCGCCAGCAATGATAGTTCCCTTGCCATATTTCAACCATTCTTCTACTAATACCTTTAATTTATACGCAGGCATTTTATCATCCGAATCCATCCGATTAATTAAGTCTCCTTTACAATACGGATAGCCATATTTTAATGTAGGAATTAACTTCGGGCGGTCACTATGATACACTTTTATCCGAGCATCTTTTGTCGCATAGGCATCTAAAATTTCTGGGGTTTCATCTGTAGAATGATCATTTACTGCAATCAACTCCCAATTCGTATAGGTTTGATTCAGGATAGAATCCAAACAATTGGGAAGATACTCCGCGGTATCCTTAATCGCCATAATAATCGAAACTAAAGGTTGATTTTTCATCTGTCTATGATAACCAATTTTGTGGAATGTTTTTAATCAATTCTATATTTTCAAATGGTTGATTTTCCATTACGCCATTGACTTTTGCCCAATCCGCCATACGTTTTAATCCTTCTTTTAATGTAGTGGGCGCTTGGCTTATCTTAAAAAATTGTAGCCACTTTAAATGATTAGCAAAAGCATGACTTACTTCATTTCGCGGTGGCAAATATTGAATAGAAACTGTTTCGCCCATGGCTTCCATACAATATTGAGCTAATGTTTTTACCGAACAAACTTCATCCCCTCCAATATTAAACACTTGATTATAGGCCATTAGATTTTCTACGGATTGAGCAATGTATGGCGCCACATCATCAATATAACTAAAGGCTCGACTTTGACTTCCATCGCCATAAATGGTTAATGGTTTCTTTTGCATGATTTGATTCATAAAAATGCCAATCACATTTCGATAACTATCGCCAATATGTTGTCGTTCTCCATATACATTATGCGGGCGAAAAATAATCGACTTTAATCCAAATTGTGTGTAGGCCGTCTTTAAATCCATCTCTACAGTATATTTTGCAATACCATAAGGATCTTCTGGTCTTGGCATCAACATTTCTTCCATTGGACTTGGTTGATCACCATATACTGCAATTGATGAGGTAAACACAAAACAATTCACTTCATACTTAACGGATGCATTGATCAAGTTTATTGAACCCAATACATTATTCTCATAATTGAACTTTCGTATAAAATGACTCAAGCCTTCTGCTGCATAAGCGGCCAAATGATACACATAATCAAAAGTGTATTTTTGAAATAATTTTTCGATAAGAAGCACATCTAATATTGATCCTTTTACAAAAATCGCTTTAGAAGCTACATTCTTTTCAAAACCGCCACTTAGGTCATCTAAAACCACAACCTCCATGCCCATTGCCAATAAATGATCAACGACATGAGAACCAATAAATCCAGCACCTCCCGTAACTAAAGCTTTTGCCATTATTTACTTTTAAGCTACAAATCTACGCAATTCAAGAAATTAAATCCCCATTTAAATGGTAAATCAATTTAAGGGATCGCTTAGATTTTCACTTTTTAAAAAAATCGCCCTATTTTAAGGTATGAAAAAATTATCCCTCTTTATCTGGCTACTTTTAAATTTTCAAATCCTCTTTGCTCAACTTGATTTAATTGGCCTGTGGCCTGCGGTAACGAATCATACAGATGTTTGGGCTTATACAGATCCTAACACCAATATAGAATATGGACTTATTGGTACCTTCGGAGGCGGAGGGATATATATGATCGACCTCAGTGACCCCACAAATCCAACCCAAATTTCTTATATCGAAAACGTAGGTGGTTTTGATATGAAAACTTACCAAAATTACCTCTATTCTGTTACAGGAAGTAGTGGAAGTATTGGCCAAATCACCGACCTTTCTTTTCCTAATACACCGATAGTAGTAGATACATTTATTGGCGGACATAATATTTTCATTGATGATATAGGCTACCTCTATGTCTCCTGCCCTGGGTTACATATCTATGATTTAAATCCCAATCCTTTAAATCCTAGTTTAGTTTATAGCAATACGACCTCAACTACATTTTGTCATGATATTTCTGTAGTAGGTAATCGGCTTTATGATTTTCGAGGGCCAGAAGGAACAGCCATTTTAGATGTTACAGATCGTAGCAATCCCATAGAATTAGGGCTCATTTCTGAAACGATCATTCAATATCACCATAATGGATGGCCTACCGAAGATGGTAATTATTTATGGATTACAGATGAAGGAAGTCGACATCCTGTACCTGATATTACTATTTGGGATATTTCAGATCCTTCTGATGCAGAAATGGTGGCTACCATTTCAGACTCTACGGCCATTCCTCATAATGTATACATTAAAGATAACTTGGCCTATGTGGCATATTACAGTACAGGGCTTAAGATATTTGATTTAACTGATCCTATAAGTCCCACACTCGTCGCTCATTATGATACTGACACAGACACTATAAATTTAGAAGTTTTCACAGGAGCTTTTGGCACCTATCCATTTTCAGATAATGAATATATTTTAGTTTCTGATTGGCATAAAGGATTATTCATTTTTGATTTTCAAAATAATACTTCGACGACAACAGAGGAATCTATCTTCCAACAAACAAATGTATTCCCCAATCCAAGTACAGGTCAAGTGGAAGTATCATTTAGCCTTAATCAGCCGACAACCATTCAATGGGAATGGAGGAATATATTAGGCCAACAAGTACAGGTCGGTTCACCCCAGTTTTATCCTTTAGGAAATCATCAAATCTCTTTTGATTTGTCTAGGTTACCCAAAGGCATTTATTTTTTAAGATTGGATAGTCCAGAAGGACAATGGACAAGAAAGATAATGCTTAACCAACGTCAATAATAAAAAAGCGAGCTATGAAATAAAACATAGCTCGCTTTTTAAAATTTTATAAATGATTAATCTTTAGTTTCTTTCTTAGCTTCTTCGTCTCTTCTCAATGCCCGTTGTTTATCTAACGCTTCTTTTGCTTTTTGATCTTCTTCAGACATCCGATCATAAGCTTTAATAATTGACTTTACTAATCGGTGACGTACGACATCATCCGTAGTCAAAAATGCTGCACCAATACCCGGAATATCTTTCAACATATGCAAACTTCGATATAAACCTGACTTTTGATTTCTAGGTAAATCAATCTGCGTTAAATCTCCCGTAATGATACATTTCGCGGAAGGTCCAATACGTGTTAAAAACATTTTCAATTGGGTCATGGTCGAATTTTGCGCTTCATCCAAAATAATAAACGCATTATCTAAGGTTCGTCCACGCATATAAGCCAAAGGAGCAATTTCAATTACTCGATTTTCCATAAAAAACTTAAGCTTCTCACTCGGTAGCATATCGTCTAAAGCATCGTATAAAGGACGTAAGTAAGGATCAATTTTTTCCTTCAAATCTCCTGGTAAAAAACCTAGGCTTTCTCCTGCTTCTACGGCAGGACGAGTCAAAATGATCTTTTTTACAATCTTATTTTTCAATGCACGAACGGCTAAAGCTACTGCCGTATACGTCTTTCCTGTTCCAGCGGGTCCAATGGCAAATAAGATATCATTATCTTCTGCTAAATCAACCAGATTCTTTTGATTCTGCGTTCTTGCTTTAATTGGTCGCCCATCTCTCCCATGTACAATAACATTCCCATTAGATTTTTGACTAATCCGATTGACAAAGGGATTTCCTCCATTGATAATTTCCTTTACATCTTGTTTTGAAATTTTCTCATGTTCTTTAATCACTTTCGTCATGAGTTCTAATTTCTCTCTAACACGTTGGGTATCTTTAGTCTCACCAGAAATTTTTATGGTATTTCCCCGAGAGGTAATTTTTACATCAGGGAAAGCTTTACGAATCAAGTTAAGCTTTGAATCTTTTTCTCCGTAAAAGGTAAGAAGGTCTATGCCTTCTATGTTTAAAGTTATTTCACTCAAATTATCAATTTATTTTTTCGTGTAAAAAAAACATTTTAGCTAGGCTATTCCTATCAAGGTATTCGAGTCTAACTAAAAAGTCAACCAAACATATAGAATTAAGACGGATTTCTCTCTAAATAAGTGGCATTATTTCCTCCTAAAATAAAGATTATACCTCTTCTATACTCCACTTAAACAAAAATGAGCCAAAAAAATTCACCAATACATGAATTTATATCAAAATAATGGGCTAAAAGTCTATGATAGTTACTATTTTTACGCGCTATTTCGCAAAATGCGAAAATTGCATTTCCTCTATTTAAAAAGGTAAAAAATATTTTAATTATGTTAGCAGCTGTAATTGCTTGTTTTGTCATAGGATATATTGCTATTATTTTCGAACATCCACTAAAGTTGGATAAGACAGTCCCTGCCTTGATAATGGGTGCTTTAGCTTGGGCAGCAATTTCTCTTGGTCATTTAGAGGTCGTTGATCACCATCACCATGTAGCAAGTATTGATGAAGTTTTATTACACCACATTGGTAAGGTAGCAGAGATCCTTTTCTTTTTAATTGGAGCAATGACTATTGTCGAACTCATTGATTTACATAAAGGTTTTTCTGTAATTACGAATAGAATTCAAACTACCAAAAAATCCAGAATGCTTTGGATGATTGGTATTCTAGCCTTTTTTCTATCCGCAACCTTAGATAATCTTGCAGCCACCATCGTACTCGTTTCCCTTTTGCGGAAATTAGTCCCTAATAAAACCGAAAGAATTTGGTTTGTAAGTTTAGCTGTAATTGCAGCCAACGCAGGAGGAGCATGGTCTCCTATTGGTGATGTAACCACTACTATGCTTTGGATTGCTAAAAAAGTATCTACACAAGGTTTAATCATGTCATTGGTTATCCCTTCTATTGTTTGTATGGCTGTGCCTTTCTTTATTGCTTCTTTTCTACCTGCTTTCAAAGGACATATATCTCCTTCTTCCAATAGAGACTTTGAAAAGGAAATCGAGAAAGAGGGCTTACTTAGTAGCAAAACGATGCTTTTAGTTGGGGTCTTAGCCTTGGTATTTGTCCCTGTATTTAAAGTCTTAACACACCTCCCTCCTTATGTGGGTATGATGTTGAGTTTAGGTGTCGTTTGGTTAGTTTCTGAATACATTCATCCAGAAGAAGATTTTACCGAAGAAAGAAAACAACAATATTCTGCACACCATGCCCTTTCTAGAATTGAGCTGTCGAGTATCTTATTTTTCCTAGGAATATTAGTCGCTGTAGCCGCTTTAGAATCTGTTGCAGTAATGGGTGCTGGAGGCCATCAAGTCGGTTTCTTACGATCTTTAGCAGAATCATTGCAAGCAGCAATACCCAATCAGAATCTAGTAATTGTTCTTTTAGGATTTCTTTCTGCATTAATTGATAATGTACCTTTAGTTGCTGCATCGATTGGGATGTATACTTGGGAAATGGATTCTCCTTTATGGCACTTTATTGCCTACTCTGCAGGAACGGGTGGTTCTATGTTGATCATTGGTTCTGCTGCTGGTGTAGCTGCAATGGGAATGGAAAAAATAGATTTCATTTGGTATCTTAAAAAAATCTCTTGGTTGGCCTTAGTTGGTTTCCTAGCAGGAGCTGCCGTATTTATTGGTCTAAGCCAATTTATTTTCTAACCTGGAAATCGAATTAAGTCGACTACTTGAACAAAGCCAGTTCGTAGAGAATCGGTAGTTTCATATTGGACCTTGTCCCAATGAATTCCTTTGTTAATTACCTTAAGAACACTATGTTTGGGTAAGACAACTAATTTAGGCGATTTGATATGATGATCTTCGTAGAGATAGCTCGTATCTGCCTTTACTGTACGCAAGCGAATCCAGTCTCTAGGCGACTTAAGTTCAAATGATTTTCCATTGGTAGGGCTATAGCCTTCTCCAAAATCACAAAAAGGATGCTCCTTTTCAAATTGAAGATGTAATTTATCTTTATTGGTAATCTCTAATACGCCAAAGGTTCGATCTATTTTTTTTGTAGGGTGAAAACTTACCGTATTCATTTTATCTCCATCCCATTTTCCTACAATATAAATCCAACAATCTTTCTTACGATAAATTCCAGACCATTCTGTAGTTTGGGCGTCATAAGCAACAATTAACCCATTGGAATAAACTCCAGCAGAAGGTATAGGGAATTGAGCTTTTTTTCCACAAGAAGAAAAGACAATGGAAACAACTAAGATGAAAAACGCTTTTCCTTTTGTATAAAACATATGCTAAATCTAGTCAGTGAATGAGTTTAAAACATTTTTTCAATCATTTCAATTTTAAAATTAAACATTGCATTTTGTTTTTTTAAATAAATGTTGTTATTTGATTGTACGATTAATATTATTCCTCCTTTCAAAAAATAATAAAAATGAAATCCTTATTCCAAATCATCGCATTTACCCTAGTTATTCTTTCTACCACATCATGCGGTCGATCTATCGATCAAGAATTATTAAAAGGAACTTGGAAAGGCACTTCATTTACATTAGATGGACAAGACTTAAACAGTGTAGATCCCACGAATGCTCGTTTAGAAATTCGAGCCGACAAAACCTATTCATTTGTTGATCCTGCGGGAAAAAACTTCAATGGTACATTTTCTACACTTGCTGATATGTTGTACCTACACCGTGAAGGAGAAGATAAAAAATCTTTTCAAGTAACTAATCTTACGGAAACTACTTTAGAACTTACCGTAGCAGAGGGTTTTTCCAAATCCGCCATGACTTTTGTCAGAGAATAAGTATTGATTTACCAAGGCGTAATTTCTCCTTCCATTAGTCCAAATTGGCTAAAATGATGACTGGTATGTTTAGTTTGAAAACAAATCCACCCCGTATAATTTAAATCCCCTAATAATGGATGTGTTGTCATAGCCTCAGGATCTGCCTCAAAATAGGAATGAAAAATATCTATCGCTTCTTTCAATTTCGCTTTTGATTCCTCAAAGGTTTCATATAGACAAGGTGCAGGTTTTTCAGGAATAATGCCCACCCTTAAATTCTTTGGAAAAGGATTTTTATATTGAAAAGTATGCCGCCTTAATTTATTACACATCTCTTCTGGAACCGTTAAGTCTAAAGTCACCACGCCATTAGATACGTTAAAGAGCATCATTAAATGTTCAACCATATGTTGTGCAGACATTTTCCCCCATAAAGGTTTTTGATCAGGTTTTAGTTGATCTAGATAATTCCAAATATCCGTTGTAATAAATTGCGTATCGGGCTTTAAATCCTTTATATCCATGGTACATTATTTATTGAAGTTCATCATAAAATAAAGTCAAATTTAATTTTTTTTTATGACTTTGGAACTAAAACAAGTCGACTTAAGTTGATACACATGAAAACAAGGAGAACTGGTTGACTTCTGCATTTGATATGCCGATCATAACGTGAAAAACAGCAGAAACTAAACTTGACCACCTATCTCCACTTTTTTTTTAAAAACTATCTTATGAATAATTCAAAGCACTTCTTTCATGCAGGCCAGTTAGGTAGTTTTATCTGTTCTGTCTGCTAGAAACATTTTCAATAATTGTTTTTTTCATCACGAAGCCTCGCTTCGAATGGAAGCGCTTTGTCTATAGAACACCAATATATCATGCAAACGATCAATAATATCATACAACAAATAGTAAAGGACCAAATACCTTTAACTCCTCAAGCCCATAATGAACTTTTGGAAAATAATCGTACCCTTTATGCAGCATTACTCAATGTACCTGGTTTAACAGATACGGATGCAATGGAGATTATTGTCCGTCTACTTGCTATTACCGATCATCAAGGTAAAGCAGTAGAAATGGTCAACAAACAAATGGAAGATCGTCTGATAACCAATATACTTCCTAACATAAACCCCAATGCAGTTTGGGAAGGTTTTGATCAATTAGTAAAACAAAAAATTAATAACCAACGTACTGCAAATTGGATTAAACGATACATTTTAGAAAGCCCACAATTATTAAAATGGGCCGTGGCTTTTCGTAATAAATTGGCGAAATATCTTCGTCATGCGATGGGTAAACATACTACACAAAATTGTATCCATTTCATACAAAAAGAAACCATAGAAGGTCACCAACAAGATTACTTGTACAAGAACTTGTATAAATATGAAGGAGCCTATTCTAAAAATCAATTGGCTGAAATATTCCAATTCATTTTCAAACAAAAAATCACTTATACTTTACCAGAATTTATTGCCTATGGACAAGCTAAAACAGATCTAAAAGCAGCTAAAGGTCTACCCTATCAAGTGATTAAAGGTTTATCTCGAACGTACCACCCTAAGACCAAAAAAGTAAAGTTAAAACGATGGTCTAAAAAATTTGGAAGCAAACGAGAAATTACGGTTGGTAAAGAGTTAGAAGCTACCAATCAAATGGGTTTAGCAGGCCGTATTCGAAACTTTTATTTGACGGGCATTGAACCTAATTTGTTAGCTCGAATCGAACAAGAAGCTGCACTTATTCCGATGTGGAATGATCGAGTGGCCATTGTACTAGATTGTTCTGACTCTATGAAGGGTTTTGGTGCACGGGCATATAATAGCATTGCCATTGGTACCGCTATTACAGAAGTATTCAAACGCAAAACACGAGAAGTAAAATTGATTCGCGTGGGCAATGAAGTAGATCTTCAAGAAACGATTTTAACAGGAAATTTAGCTTTGCCTAAAACTCAGGGCGCTTCTTGTATTGCCCAAGGTGTTTTAGAAGCATTAGATTTCGAACCTGAGGTAATATTAATTATCTCCGATGGTTATGAAAACGTGGAACAAGGCGATACCGCTCAAATTTTAGCGGGAGTAAAACAATTGAATCTATCTACAAAAATGATTCATATCATGCCCGCTTTTACTCGTCGAGAAAGCGCAGAAAATCGTCTTATTTTAGGTGATGATGAAGCCTTGATTGTAGAAACAGGAGAAAAAGGAATGATGTCTTTATGGCTACACATCCAATTTATTTTACATCCTGATAAAGTAAGCGAACTGTTAGCTGAATCTTTAAAACCTATTTTAAATTAAATGAAAGCAGGGAAATAATTCCTGCTTTCTCAAAAAATAAAATCATGAAACTAGATCTTTGGAAAAATAAAGTGAAGGCACATCCTACACAAAATGATCCGCATCAACTCGGTTATTTGCTGAAAGATCGTACCATGGGACAACCTATTCGATTTGGTCGTTTAAGCATGATTCCTCTTTTTGGCGCGGCTATACCCGCAGGAAACTATGCGGCACCTCAAACCTCTTTGACGCTAGCCAAAGTAACCGATTATGGTAAAATGGTTTTAGTTAATAAATCTAAATTACCAGCCATTTTGCCCTTACATATTGGTTATTTCCAGCAAGGTGCGCAAAATCATGCGATGTGTACCTCCTACATTTTAAAAGGAGAAGAGCAAAAAGAATTTAAGGATGCTTGTTGTATCCAAGAGGCACAAGGTGGTTACATCAAAGAGCAAGATGATCGTTTCATTGTACTTCCTCACCCTTTGCGAAATGCTGCGCTTCATTTGATTGGTAAAGAAGAATATGGAAAACTATGGAAACATATTTCTAAATTCAATACCCAATTAAACCTAAAAGAACGTGGGCATTTGGATGAATTGAAACAAGCATACCAACCAGAGTTATTGCAAACCTCTTATCATTTAGAGCCACAGGTAGGTCAAACAGGAGCCATTTTCCTTTGTGAAAATGAAGTACTCGGAATTGAGTTAGCACCTGATGCTGCATTTTATGCAGAATTACACATGCCTTTAGTTATTTATGGATATGCGCCTTTACGATTGATGCTGGACATTGCGGATACACCAAAAACAAAAGGCCAGCAATTAGACATCCACAATCTGAAAGATTTGAATGACTTACATGCACGTTATCAAACGGTTAAAAATGATCGGATGAATACGGCAAAAAATACACGCGCTGAATTGGAAAAAATGTCTTTAGATATTCAACCTATTCAAGAAGAAGGAAATCATCGCTTAGTTGGTGTGAAAGCAGGAGATTTTGCAGGACAAGCTGTTTATTTAAAGAGCGAACCAGCTTATGTCTCTATGTTCAACACCCAAGCGTGGACGATTGAGGTTTAACCTTTTTCTTTTCTTATTAAAGCCAATCTGGACTGCCTTCTAGATTGGCTTTTTTATTCGTTGTTTTTTAAAAATTGAATACACATATTTAAAGCATAATTGGTTGTCAAATGAATATTTTTCATTCGATCTCCAGAAAATTGAAACCGTTGGGAAACGATAGCATCTTGATTTCCTACGGCAATACAAACGGTACCCACTGGTTTATCAGGTCGAGCTCCTGTAGGCCCTGCAATCCCTGAAACTGCGACTGCCATATCTACACCTAACAAATTAATAGTACCTTTTACCATAGCTTCTACCGTTTCTACACTAACGGCTCCATGCGTATCGAGGATTTCTTTATTTACCTTTAAAATCGTCTCTTTGATATGATTTGAATAAGCAATAATACTACCTTCAAAATAAGCTGAGCTTCCTGATTTTCGAGTGAGTTTATGGGCAATAAACCCGCCAGTACAGCTTTCTGCCGTACCTATTCGATAAGCATGTGTCAATAATTTTTCAGCTAAACATTCTTCTAAACTATCTAAATCATATCCAGCAATAAGTTCAGGAATTAATTCTTGAACTTGCTCCGTTAATTGATCTAGAACTTGTATTAATTCCGCTGGATTATTACCTTCCAAGCTGATTCTTAATCGTACCATTCCTGGTGAGGGTAAATAAGCAAGACTTGCATTTTCGGGAAGTTCTTCTTCGAACTTCGTAAGACGTTTAGCGATATTGGACTCCCCCATTCCTGAGGTTAAAATCGTTCGATTTACTAAAATAACTTCCTGACCAATTTCTTTTATTTTTGGTAGTACCTCCGCTTCCATTAGGTATTTCATTTCCCTAGGTACTCCAGGCATCGATACATAAATGACCTCCTCTTTTTCAAACCACATGCCAGGTGCGGAGCCTTTCTCATTGGTTAATAAGGTGGCAGATTCGGGTAAGAAGCATTGTTGATGGTGTAAATCAGTAACTTTTCGGTCTCTTTTATTAAAAATATCGACTATTCGTGCGTATGTTTTTTCATCAAATACTAAAGAAGTTTCGAAGAAGTCAGCTAAGACATGTTTCGTAATATCGTCTTTAGTTGGCCCTAGTCCTCCTGTTAACAGTACCAAATCTGCATTTTCTTTGGCATCTTCCAGTGCCGTTCGAATCCCTCTTTCTGTATCCGAGACACTTAATATTTTGGACACTTGAATATTATGTTGATAAAGTTGTTTAGAAATCCAAGCCGAATTGGTATCTACAACTTGTCCGATGAGGATTTCATCCCCAATAGTGATGATATATGCTGTTTTTTTCATTTAATGACAAAAATATCACAATTAGTTGATGAATTTTAACATATTTTAAGAAAAATAGGCACTTAATTTGTGACTATAGTTTTGAGCTAACGTTTAGTACAATTCCTTAAATGTAAGGTCTAAAGTACTAAATTTACTATGTTTTTTAATTCTTTAAAAAATTCCGTTTAACGTTTTTTCGTTCTTTTTTTATTTTTTTTAAAAAAAATTAAAAACAGAAGCAGCGAAATCAAAATGATAAACGTTATCTATATAATTACGTTTAGTTTTTTACTATTTAAATTTTTTTTCAAACAAAACCTGTAAGTTTTGTGTTGAAAATGGCACTTAATAACAGATTCGCACCCTGTTTAAGTTTTAAAGCCTGTTCTACGGAGCAGGCTTTTTTTATTACCTTTATTTTCTCATGAAAAAAGTAAATCTCCATCAAATTCGCAACTTTGGAATCGCCGCCCATATTGATGCTGGGAAAACCACAATTACCGAGCGTATTTTATTCTATTCTGGCAAAACCTATAAAATTGGAGAAGTCGATAATGGGAACACCGAGATGGACCATATGGAGTTGGAGAAAGAACGAGGAATTACGATAACAGCAGCAGCTACTCAAACTACATGGAATTATCAAAATCAAGTATTTACCTTTAATATTATTGACACTCCTGGTCACGTAGATTTCACTATTGAAGTCGAACGATCTTTGCGCGTCTTGGATGGCATGGTCGCCTTGTTTGATGCTAAAGGAGGCGTAGAACCCCAATCAGAAACCATTTGGCGACAAGCAGATCGATATCAAGTACCTCGTATTGGTTTTGTAAATAAAATGGATCGCCAAGGGGCTGATTTTTTAAATGTATTAGAACAAATAGAAAAAAAATTAGGTGCAAATCCGATTCCTTTACAGATGCCAATGGGTGAAGAGGATGAATTTGAAGGGGTGATTGATTTACTTCAAATGCGTGCTGTTTATTGGGATATGGAAGATGAAGGACGTAGTTTTTATGTGGAAGATATTCCGTCAAAATGGTTATTAGAAGCAGAAGATTTGCGCGCGTCTATGTTAGAAAAATTAGCAGAATTAGATGATCATTTATTGGCACTCTTTTTTGATGATCCCGAAAAAATCACGGTAGAGATGCTCCAATCAATCATTAGAAAAGCGACGATAGAACAGCGAATGATTCCTATGTTTTGTGGGGCTGCTTATAAAAACAAAGGTGTACAGCCATTGCTAGAAGCCATTTGTGCATACCTTCCTTCTCCTATTGATTTTAAAGTGGTCAAAGGTATTCATCCAGAAACCAAGCAAGTGGTGGAAGCTGAAGTAAAAAAAGAAGCGCCTTTTTCTGCTTTAGCATTTAAAATTGTACGTGACGAACATAGCAAATTAGTTTTTATTCGAGTGTATTCAGGAAGCCTAGAAGAGTCTAATATGATTCGAAATAATCGGACTGGAAAATCAGAACGGGTGTTACGCATGTTTCAAATTCATGCAGATAAAAAGCAGGCCGTTAAAAAAATTGGCGTTGGAGATATTGTGATTATTTCTGGAGGGAAAGATATTCGAACAGGAGACACCTTATCCAACATTGATTTTCCTATTCTTTTTGAAGAAATTCATTTCCCAGATCCTGTAATTGGGATGGCGATAGAAGCAAAGGATTCCAATAGTTTAGAAAGACTAACTATTGCATTGGAAAGATTGAAAGACGAAGACCCTACCTTTCAAGTGGTAGAGGATGAAGATTCAGGACAAACGATTATCCGAGGTATGGGGGAATTACATTTGGAAGTAATCATTCATCGATTACGTAATGATTTTCGGGTAGACTTAAATCAAGGGCGACCTATTGTAAATTATAAAGAACGATTTTTAGACACTGTGCGTAGGAAGGAGACTTTTATTAGAAAAATTGGAGAGACTCAAATCTTTGCAGAAATTGAATTTGAATTAGGGCCCGTAGATTCTTCCTTTCTAGAAAGCACTGCTTATTTGTCTGGGAAAGAAAAATTACAATTTATAAATGACTTGCCTAATGCCGTGCTAAGTGAAGAATATAGTGAAGCTGTAAAATTTGGTTTTACTCAAATGATGGATCATGGTATTTTAACCAATCATGAAGTAGAGCATATGAAAATTAGGTTATTAAATGCCCAAATGCATCTTACTGACTCTAACATTCAAGCCTTTGAATCCGTAGCCCGAAGTGGCTATCAAAAGGTGGGTAAATTGGCTAATCCTGTCCTTTTAGAACCCTTTATGAAACTAGCGATTACTACACCAGAAGATTTTATTGGCCCTGTTATTAGCGATTTAAATCGTAGACGTGGATTACCTAAAGGACAAGAAGCACAGGATGGTTTAGTCACCATTTTAGCTGAAGCTCCTTTGTCTGAACTCTTTGGTTACATCGTTGATTTAAGAACAATGACTACAGGCCGCGCTAGTGCGAGCATGGAATTTCTACGTTACCATGAAGTACCCGATTATGTAGCAAAGCCATTAATTCAAAAGCATCAATTTTCTTAAACACTTATTCTCCGTCCTTCATTTTTTTTGCAGCATCTTCCAAATCTTTAGCTGCTTTTTCTACTGCTTTGGCATTATCTTCTAACTTCGATTTTGACTCTTCTTCCTTTTTGTCATCCTCACTTTTCTTTCTTCTTCTTCGACGTCCACCTTCTTTCTTTTCTTCTTTCACTTCTGTTTTGGGGAAAGGAACAATTTCTGGTTCTTCGTGTAAAAAGATCAATTCTTTCTTGATGTTGATATCTATATAAATGGTATCTCCTGATTTAAATTCACCTTTCAATAATTCTCTTGACAGTTGATTTACGACTTCTTTTTGTAAAACTCGCTTCATGGGTCTTGCTCCAAACTGCGGATTATAACCTAACTCAGCCAATTGATCCAAAGCTCGTTCGCTAAACCATATAGATAAGTCTTGTTTAGCCAAACGTTTCTTCACCTTCTTCATTAACAGCAATAAAATTTTTCTAATTTCTGCTTTTGTTAAAGGTAAAAACATGATGCGCTCATCAATACGATTTAAAAATTCTGGTCTTAAAGTATCTTTCAATAATTCAAAGACTTCCGTTTGCGTAGCTTCAATAATTTCTGCTTGGTGTTCTTCACCTACATGTTCTAAATCTTCAAAATTATCTAAGATCACTTGAGCCCCCATATTCGAGGTCATGATAATAATTGTATTTTTAAAATTGGCTACTCGACCTTTATTATCGGTAAGTCGACCATCATCTAAGACTTGCAATAAGATATTAAAGGTATCAGGATGTGCTTTTTCAATTTCATCCAATAAAACAATAGAATACGGCTTTCTTCTAACCGCTTCGGTAAGTTGACCACCTTCTTCATAACCTACATATCCTGGAGGTGGTCCAATTAATCGAGCTACATTATGACGTTCTTGGTATTCACTCATATCTAAACGAGTAATCGCAGCTTCATCATTAAAAAGCAGTTCTGCTAAAGCTTTTGCTAATTCCGTTTTCCCTACCCCTGTTGGGCCTAAAAAGATGAAGGAACCAATGGGTTTACTTTCATCACCTAAGCCTGCGCGATTTCTTCTTACGGCATCGGCTACTGCTACTACCGCTGGATGTTGTCCAATTAATCGCTTATGTAATTCATCCTCCATGTGGAGTAATTTCTCACGCTCGCTTTGTAACATTTTAGTTACAGGAATTCCTGTCCACGATGCCACTACTTCTGCAATATTTTCAGCATCTACTTCCTCATCTGTTAAGCGATTTTCTTGAGAGAGATTATGCAATTTCTCTTCTGTTTCTAACAAGATTTTTTCTTGTTCTTTGACTTTACCATATCGAATTTCTGCGACCAAAGCTAAATCACTTGCTCGTTCCGCTTCATCTGCTTGCACGTTTAAGGTTTCAATTTCTTTCTTAGCGGCATGAATTTTATCGACTAATTCTTTTTCACTTTGCCATTGTGCTTTTACTTGATTTCGTTCTTCCGTTAGCGTAGCAATTTGCTTTTTAAGCACATCCAATTTTTTCTTATCCTTTTCTCTTTTAATCGCTTCTCGTTCAATTTCGAGCTGACGAAGTTTACGTTCAAGATCATCTAAAGCTGCTGGAACCGAATTTAATTCTAGTCTTAATTTTGCTGCTGCTTCATCAATAAGATCAATGGCTTTATCAGGCAATGCACGTTCGGTAATGTATCGATCTGACAATTGTGCCGCTGCAATTAAGGCTTCATCTAAAATTTGAACTTGGTGATGCGTTTCATATTTTTCGCGAATACCACGAAGGATAGAAATGGTATCTTCTACAGGAGGTTCGTCAATAACCACGGTTTGAAAACGTCGAACTAAGGCTTTATCTCTTTCAAAGTATTTTTGATATTCATCTAAAGTTGTGGCACCAATGGTACGTAGATTTCCTCTAGCTAAAGCAGGTTTTAAAATATTGGCAGCATCCATTGCTCCACTTCCTCCACCTGCACCAATTAAGGTATGTATTTCATCAATGAATAAAATAATTTCTCCATCCGAATTACTCACTTCTTTGATCACTGCTTTAAGTCGCTCTTCAAATTCTCCTTTGTATTTTGCTCCTGCGATAAGCGAAGCAAGATCCAAATTGTATAATTGTTTACTTTGTAAATTTTCGGGTACATCTTGATCTACAATTCGCCAAGCGATTCCTTCAATGATTGCCGTTTTACCCACACCAGGTTCTCCCACAAGAATGGGATTGTTCTTTTTTCTTCGAGAAAGAATTTGTAATATTCGTCTAATCTCTTCATCACGACCGATGATAGGATCTAGTTTACCTTGTCGTACCAAATCATTGAGATTGATGGCAAAACGTTTAAGCGCATTGTATGATTCATCCGCGCCTTGGGTGGTTACTTTTTGTCCTTTTCGTAACTCATCAATTGCATCTTTGAGTGCTTCTTCCGTAGCTCCCATGTCCTTCATCATTTTTGATGTTAGGTCATTCCCTCTGAAGATAGCGAGCACAAAAATTTCTATAGAGATGAAATCATCTTCAAATGTATTTTTAAGATTATTCGCTTCTCTAACGGCTTCATTGGCTTCATCAGTTAAGTACTGTTTAGAGGCATCTTCTACTTTAGCTTGCGTACTCATTAATTTATCGAGTTGCGCTTGCAATTTATCTGCATTAATCCCCATTTTCCCAAATAAGAAAGGAACCACATTTTCATCCACCAACATTAAAGCTTTCATCAAATGTGCGGTATCGACATATTGATGGTTTTGAGATTTAGCTAATTTTCTAGCTTGATGAATTGTTTCTTGGGTTTTTACCGTAAAATCGTCAAATGATAATTTCATAAAAATGAATCGTTATTAATTTAGAGTTCTAAAGCCTAAAGTTATGCTTCTTTACTTATACAAAATAGATAAATAGTTAAAAAGGTTTGACAAAATAGAAAGGCAATAGATCAAAAGCAAGTTTTTAAGGATAGTTTCTACATTATTTACGACAAGTTTATTTAGATTCCTTGATAATAGACAAGGAATCTGCAAAAAGTGAATAAAAATTGTATTTTGTAGCAAATACATGTGTGCATGAACCGAATCATTTTTCTACTATTCTTTAGTTTTTTGATTTATCTTTCTGATGCTTCTAGCCAAACCAATAACAGACAGACAAATCCTGATGTTTTAATCAAAAAAGCACTTCAATTAAAAGAAGAGGGCAAATTGATTGAATCCAATATGCTTTATTGGGAAGCCTTGCAACTTAAAGATCATTCAAATAATGAGATGGCTTTCTTTGAAACAGGAATACAATTAGCTACTGAAATAAAAAATCAACGGGCTCCAGAAAAAGCCTTGCAAATCTTCAAAATTCTTCAGTCAAAAGCCCATGAGCAATTAGGAAAATCACATGCATTGTCAGCGGAGATTGCGCATCAAATGGGAATTACTTATTTTTTACAACATGATTTTGAAAAAGCCATTGTTCAATATCAACAAGCGGCAGACATTCGTTTAGAGGTGTTTGGGAAAAATACTCCTGAATTAGCACAGAGTTATCACAACCTAGGAGTCACACACCGATACAATGGAAATTATACACAAGCCACCTCCTTTTTCAAACAAGCTATCACCATCCGCGAAAACATCAATGTACCTGGAAAATTAGGTCATAGCAATAATCAACTTGCTAAAATTATAGAAGAATCGGGAAATGCGCTTCAAGCCATTGGGCAATATGAATTAGCAAGACAAATATATCTGGAGAGTTTACCTGAACATGAGTATTTTTTTGTGGCAGATGTGCATAAAGATATTGCTAGAAATTACTTTAAAACGCAACAGTTTGATCAGGCTAAATTGCATTATCAAGATGCGATAAAAGTATATACTGCATTATTTGGTGAAAAGGATTTCGAAGTCGCCAATTGTCTTTTACATCTTGCCGAAATTGAAAATAAACAAGAAGCATATGATCAAGCTTATGCTTATCAAAAAAAGGCAATTTCTATTTTGGAAGAAACACAAAAAGAGATTTTACCCGAACGTGTTTTAGCCTATTCCCAATTTGCTGCTACAGCTCTATTACAAGAAAATTTCACTCATAGTCGTGAATTAGTCGACAAGGCCATTGAATTTGGACAAACCGTTTATCCTACAAAACATTATGATTTAGCGGCGATATATAAAACGAAAGCAGATTTATATTTTCATAAAAAAAATGAAGATCAAGCCTTAGCGTTTTATCAAAAAGCATTGATTTATTGTTATGCTAACTTTACAGATTCTAGTGTTTTTGTCAACCCTAAACGAGAGGAGCACACTTTATTAGCTGATCCTTCTTTGGTATTAGAAATTGTTGCTGCAAAAGCGCATATTTTTTCTAAAAATCAATCTCCAGAAAATTTAAAAAATGCCTATGCTTCATATCAATGGGCAGTTGACCATATTCAAGAGGTTTGTACCGAAAAAGACCCAATAGAAGGATTAGCTTTTTTTGAAAAAGAAGGGGTTCCAATTTTTGAAAAAGCCATTCAGACCTTGAGAAAGTTAGATTCTTCTGCTTCTTCCAATCCAAACACAATCAATCAAATTTGGCAACTCGCAGAACAAAGCAAGCGCATACGGATGCTCCTTGCTTACCGTAGATTAGCTATTGTGGAAACTACAAAAGATCAACAAAAATTAATTTTAGAAGAACAAAATTTACAACGAGAAATTGTTTTTGCAAATTGCAAATTAACGGATTTAACGCGTAATGCGCCCAAGGCTAGTGAACGAATTTTAGCATTAAAAACTCAAATCAAAAATCTTCAATTAGCAGCTAAAGAAAAAAAGGCGAAATTAAAAGAAAAAAACCCTGGATATTATGCGGCGAAATATGGTTCTAAAATTGATCATTTCGACCATTTATTTAATACCATTGATACCCAAACAGCCATCATTGAACTCTTTTGGGGAAAAGAAGAATTGGTTATCTTCCAGCTATTGGAAAGTGGATCTTCAATCCATGCAATTCCAATTACGGAAACATTTCTTAAGCGTATTGAAGCCTTGAAAATTAATAGTTTAAATCCGTTAAGTTTAACAGATAAACAAAATTTTATTGAACCTGCTTTTCAATTATATTCCGCTCTTTTTCCTAAGCCTTTACCTCATGCAATTAAGCGACTGATTATTATTCCTGATGGTCAATTTGTGTATTTTCCATTTAGCATGATGATTCAAACTTTACCTCAAGGTGATTTATCTAGTGCTTCTCTTGATTTTATGATAAAAAAATATGGCTTAAGTTATGGCTACCTTGCCTCCAATTATGTCAGCTATAAAACCTCTAAATTTTGGGAAATGGATACGGATTTATTAGCCGTATCTCCCAATTATGAACAAAGCGATCGATTTGCACCTACAGCTAGAAGTAATTCAGAAATGAGTTTTCTGCAAAAAGAATTTAAGGCAGATATGATCCGTGGTATTGAAGCTACAAAAGGCAACTTTGAAGAAGTTATGAAGCGGCATGATGTGATTCATTTTACTAATCTTGCTTATTTTAGCGACACCCTTTATCAAGCACCTTATTTAGTATTTAATCCTACAAAACCTAATGAAGAAGTTGCTGATTTTATTCTAGATATTCAAGCCATCGCCATGTTAAACATTAAAGCAAACATGCTCGTTTGTACGGGGTCAAGTATAGGGAATAATGTAGCAAAAGACCCCGATGGCTTAATGCGTTTTAGCCAAGCAATAAGTCTATCGGGATGTAATAGTTTAGTCGCTAATTTATGGCCTGTAAACAATACTTTTGGCAAAGAAATTATTGAACGTTTCTATCATTATTTAGCAGAAGAAATGCCTAAAGATTTGGCTTTACAACAAGCCAAATTGGATTATTTAAACAATCCTAAAATAGATGGGTTACACAAACATCCTTTCTATTGGGCAGGAATAATTGCTATTGGTGATTTGCAAAGTTTGAAATTAGAGTTTAAGATTAAAAACTACATTGGTTTGATGTTAGTCCTTCTTTCCATCTTTTTGCTCATCGGTTGGTTAATGATTCGCAAAGGGAAAACACCTACAATTTCGCATCCACCAATTTCATAATTTTTTGTTCTAAATCATCTGCTTGATTAATCATTTCGTTTCCTTTAGACAACACCGTTTGCACAAAATCTTTATCGTCTAAATCCGTTACATTAATACGCACGTTTAGAAAAGCGCCGTGAATAGCTGCTCTAGCACATAAGGCTCCTACGCCTGCATCTGTAACCGAGTTTGGATTTCCTCCCGAGGCCATTCCTTCTAATACTCGAAAAGTTTCCATCACGACTTCCATCACTTTAAAAGGCACTTCTATCGCATATTTTGTAGCGTCTTGAATGGCTTGTTTTCGATTTGCTTTTTCTTCCTCATTTCCTTTCGGTAAACGAAAAGCATCCATGATTGCGTTGAATGATTTGGTGTCTTCATCTACCAAAGCCAATAGTTGATCTTTTAACTGTTGGCCTTCTTTTGCCCAATCGGAAAACTCTTCCCAACGATCATCCCAAATTCTACGATTAGCAGAAAGATTAGCGACCATGGTACCTAATGAAATTCCTAAAGCACCTACATAAGCGGAAATTGATCCTCCTCCTGGAGCAGGACTTTCAGAAGCTGTTTCATTAGCAAATGCTCTCAAATTCATTTGTAATAAAGGCTCATCACTTAGGCTTTTAAGTTGATACTCAATGATCTTTTTTTGTGGATCAAAAGGGCTTAATTCATCTAGACCTAAAGATTTTACAGCAATACGGATAAGTTCAGATTCTGCAACTCCAGTAGATCTTTTTTGTTGGGTTAAAAAATATTTACCTGCATCAAGCATTACCTGTAAAGGAACTAAACCGACAAGTTCGGAACCTGTAACACGAAGTCCTCTTTGGTTACAACTTTTTCTTGTTTCCTCAAAAGCCACATGTAATGAGGTATCTTTAATATTGGTCAGGTTCATCGAAATTTGGGCAATACCATATTCTTCAATATACCAACCAATGGCCTTAACCGATTTACAAGCTCCAGGAATCCGAACGGGGTTTCCTTGTTCGTCATTAATAATTTTACCATTGACTTTTCCTCCTTCTCTTTTCACTCGTCCATTTTCACGAATATCAAAGGCAACTGAATTGGCTCGTCTAACGGAAGTGGTGTTTAGATTGATATTATAAGCAATTAAAAAATCTCTTGCGCCAATTACGGTTACTCCAGTTTTAGCTACTCGATCTGAAAAAGCATTTGGGCCAAAATCTGGTTTCCATTCGGCTTTGCCTAATTTCTGTGGAATCGCTTCGTATTCACCAGATCGAATCGTGGCCAAGTTTCTCCATTCGGGCTTACTTGCTGCTGACTCATATAAGTAGATTGGAATATCTAATCCTTCTCCAACTTTCTGAGCTAGTTTTTTAGCATAAGTCACCGTTTCTTCCATGCTAATATTCGCAATTGGAATCAGGGGACAAACATCTGTTGCGCCTTGTCGGGGATGCTCTCCTGAATGCTTACTCATATCAATTAATTCGCCTGCTTTTTGGATTGCTAAATAGGCAGCTTCAACAACAGCATCAGGTTCTCCTACAAAAGTAACCACTGTACGATTTGTGGCTTTTCCTGGATCTACGTCAAGAAGTTTTACCCCTTCTACCGTTTCAATAGCATCCGTAATTTGTCGAATGATACTCATATCTCGACCTTCACTAAAATTTGGAACGCATTCTATTAATTGTTTGCCCATGACGATTTGCTTGATTGTTTAATTAATGTTGCAAATTTAGAGATAATAAAGGCAAAAGCAATAATTTTTTATACTTTTAAAATCTTATTCTTAGCACTTTATTCTTTTCCTTGACAAAAAGAATAAAAATCAATACTTCCAGCGGTGTTAAACAAAAATTGGAAACTAAAAATCTAAACAAAATAAAGACGCTACATGCAGACTGTATTTTATTTTAACGATTTCTAATTCCCAATTTACTATACAGGTTAAGGTCGGTCATAGGATCTTGTCCTGCTATTCGTCTTTTATTCCCTTATCCATTCTACAACTCTAATTCCCCATTTCCATTAACTGCTTTACTGGATCATCGCCTAAATCTTTCATCTCCATCGCAAAATCATAACTTGGATTAGATTCTTTTCGAAGATCTTTAAAATCAATTTTCCGATATTTTTTAGAGGAGTAAAGAGCGATCTTTTTATCAGGTAAAATAGAAAAAAGAAAACCTTTGTCATCCGGTACGAGCGTCATTTTTTCCCATTGGCTTGCGGGAAATTTAATAAGGCTTTTTCGATCGCCACTAATGTACACCACTTCCATTTCTTGCAGTTTTTCATTGAGTGGAACACCAAATTCGAACTGAGCAAGGAGTTCTACTTTATCATCCATCTTTAGTAGACGGTCCCAGTTGTAGATACCAAAATTTTGGATAGAGAAATCTCGATAGACATCTGCCAATAAAGCTAAGCGTTCTCTTTCTTTTCTGACTTTGGCCATCGTGGTATTATAATTTTTTTTCCATTCTTCTGGAGGAAAAGCGAATAATGATTTCAAGGTCATTACGGCCTCTACTTCTGTAGTGAAGACTGTTTTCGTTTTTAAATTTTTCACTTCCATCAGATAACGATTTCCTTCTTTTAGATAGACTTTAGCTATTGCATCTTTCCCCCATTTTGGGAAACTCTTTTTATGTAGGTTTTTCCAAACAATAAAGCCCGCTAAAATTTTCTTTCCTTCAAAAATCACATGGCCTCTTACATCTAGATCTTCCCAACCCAAACCGTAGGAAGCTAGCTTTTTTTGAATTCCAGTATGATCTGCATTCTTGATTTTATCTTGGAGATAAATATCTAGAATTCCATTATAATTACAAGCGAAATAATTTCGATTTAGAGGAAAGGCTAGTTTAGGTTTTAAGGATTCGTTTGTTTGTATTTTTTTTCTTTTACTGTAGTTGGTTCTAGGCTTTGTTCGACCTAGACTATCCCATTGTTCTCCTTCTTCGTTTAAGTAGAAAAAATCATAATCATTGCCTTTCTTAAAGGAAGCCAATTTGACCTGAACCGCTTTTTCAGGATTAATTTTCAAATTCGATTTTACATTTCTAAGTTCGAAAGAACCTGCCGTTTCAAAAGGGCCGTTTCCGTTGTAATCCATAGGAATACCTGCGAGGTAGACAGGCATTGCATCGTGAAATTCTCGGTATTTCATGGCGACTTTTCCTTGGTATGGATTTCCTAAACTATCTAAAAAACATTGTTTGGGAAAATGAACTTTGCTGCCTGTTTGGGAGGTAAATGTATACGCTTTACTTGCATCAAATTCAAAGGAAGAGAAGCTAGGGTTCCATTCTTTGACTGGTGGATTTACGAAAGGTGTTGACTCTGTAATTTCTCGATCTTTTGGTTGGCATGAACAAACTAAAAGCGATAAAAAACAAATAGAGGCAAACCAATTCGCTGTGGTTAAATTTGCCATTTTGTTACTATTTAAAATTAAAAAAAAGTAAAGATTTGAGCGTATGTAGATTATTATTTGTTGTCCTTGTTTAAAAAATACCATAAGGCAAAATCGGCGTAAGCTTCTTGGGGTTCTTCACTATATTTTCCGTACGGAAATGCTTTTACTTTAGACCAAGCACTTATAGATTTGGGTGTTTTCCAAAAACCATAATTATAAGCGGAGGCGAACCAAGTTAATTGATCTTCTTTGGAGCGAAAACGTAGGTTTTTTGCTTGCATAATTTCAAAAAAACTAAAGGCATAATCTAATTGAAATTCAAATTGTTTGAGTCGTTCCATTCGTTCTTTTCGTCTATTTTCTTCGGAAGAAAAAGAGACCAATTCTTCATACTTTTGTTGCAGGCTTGACGAGGCACAGATTGCTTCTTCTAATTTTTCAATAAAGGAAATTTTCATTTGAAATCTTCCAATAGAAAAGTCCACTTTATTACTTCCATTGTTGATATATGCTTGTTCAAGTACTTTGGTTTCTATTAAATCTTTGACTATATCGTATCGGATTAATTCTGGAAAGACGACTGCAAGAACTTCTTCTGTTGGTTGGGCATATCGATTAGCTTTCGCTTCAATAAGAAAAGCATTAGCGCTTAAAAAGGCAATGGCAGATGCACGTTCTTCCTGAAAAGAAAGCGAGGCACTTCCATTGGCGATGCCAATAAATAATAAGATGGAAAGCAATTTCATGGCTTGGGGCTTAATGATTTAGAGGTCACTTACTTGGACAAGGGATAGACGCGGAATGCGCACAGCGTAGCGAGCACATTATAGCAAATAGCCCGACCCTAAAAATTTATTTTTTAGGGATGGCCCATAATAAAGTCACCTAAAACTCTACTTGTGTAGATAAAACCTCAGGCTATTATATATTATTGTTGATGATTATGTATTTGACATTAAAATTACAAAAACAGGTCTAAAGTAAGATACCATTGATTGGTTTGATGCCTTCAGGCAATTCGGTTTCTCCAAGCATTTCTCTCATGTCAATCTCTATGGTTCGACACAGGGCATACATTGGAATATCATTACCGAGTCCTTCAAAGGGGTTTTCTGAATAGTCTCCAACGAGCTCCATCATAAGGTAAATCCAAGAAACTAAGACCGTAAAAGGAATGGCTAGCCAAGTACCTGATTCGCCCAATTGGTGAAATTCGCTAATCATACCAAAGGGCAATAAAAAGATAAATATGCCTACAAAGATCATACTCATAGAACCATACTGTCTAGGTAAAGGGAATTTTTTGATACGCTCTGCTTTACCTTGATGCACATAAAAATCGTATAAGATTTGTTGCATCTCCATATGTCGGAAATCTTCGATCAATCCTGTAGACCGTAGCTCTCTTAGATCACGTGCTTGTTTATTAATGATTTGAGTAGCTGTATTTTTATAATTGATCAATTCTTCATATTCATCTGGAGGAAGAAAACATTTTAATTCGGATTGAGTAATTTGATCATCCAATAAACCCACTCCAAATTGTTTTCTTCTTTTTTCGGTAAATCTGGCGGTGTGTTTCCCTTGGCTAATATGTTCCCATTGCGTAGGAATTAACAATTGGCTTCGCAAGGCATAAAGCCATCCGATATGTCGATAAAATAATTTTTTCTTGGTTTCTTTAAGCGTTGCTTCGTCCATATCTTCTTTAGCAAATTGATTAGTAACAAATGCATCTACAGCTGATCCCCATGCGCGACTACTATTGACAATAGCGCCCCAAATTTTACGCGCTTCCCAAAGTCGATCATAGGCTTGATTGTTTTTAAAACCTACATAAAAAGCTACCGCGGTTCCAATAATAGAAAGCGGAAGAAACGGAATATTTACCCAATGATCGTGTACGAGCATATGGCCTACATAGACGATACAAGACCACAAGGTGATCCATATGATATGTCTTCCTGAAAATTTTAAAATGCTAACTAAATTGAAATTCTTATTTACGTACATCGTTTTTTATATTGTTTGCGGTAATATAAGTAAATCTTGCGAATTCGACTACCTAGCTGCTAAAAAATCAATGGATCAAATTTGAAATACTTTACTTAGCAATAAACTCACACAAATTCCTAGCGAAAGAAAACACATTGGGATACCAGAAGAAGTTTTAGGACATTCGCCAAGCCCAGTAATTTGGGCGATACTTCCAACCGTAGCAATTAAAGTGACCATTCCTACCCCTGCAAAAAACACATTATTATTTTGGGAAAATGGAAAGAGATGACCTATCATTGCTATTGTAAATCCGCCGAGTACAATGTAACAAGCAGGGATGCTTAATATTTTTGGGCATACATTTTTTACTTGGAAATCATGTAACGACAAACTTCCTGCGCCATAAATGGCCAATAAAAGTAATCCTAAGATGAGGAGATATAAGGTCATATTTTTAATATTTCTTTTTTCCATGCTGCATTTTCTTTTCGATGCTTGAATAACCAAACTAAAAAGGCAATAAAAACTAAAACACCGATGACCTGCCACTGATGTTCACCTATCCATGTTATGCGATCGAGTAATACTTCAGCGCATAAATAGGCTAAACTACCCACGACCGTTACCCAAAGCGCCACGCTTATAAAATTAGCCAATGCAAATTTCCAAAAAGGAATTTCTTTGATCGCTGTCAGTAAAATAATGATTGATGAAAAACCATATAGTAATCGATGTATACTAAGAAAAAATAAAGGTCGTTTATCAAACCAAGTGCTATTTCGATCTATTCTTTCTTTCCATTTGGGTTGATTGACCAACCATGATTTTCCCTTTTTACTTAAAAAGATAAATTTGAGTGCATCTTTAGTATAAGCCCCTAAAAAGGCCGCGAACAAACCTATATATAAATTAAACAGGCCAAGTTTTGCGCTTAAAACACTTGTAATAAGCATTACATCACCTTCAAAAAAAGTACCTAAAAATGAAGCAATGTATCCACAGGTTTCAAATAATGACTCGATCATTTTTTAATAAGCTACTGAGGTTCTTCTTCCAAAACCACTGATTCTTCTAATGGGAATTTCAGGCTAATATTCACTCTAGGTGCAAGGACAGACTCTTTAGTTCCGTCTACATATTTGACTTCTACAGATTGAACTTGTTCATTATCTTTTAAACCAAATATAAGTGTATGTGATTGGTCACTTCCTAATCCTTCACCAATAATCAACCAATCATGCAATTGTTTTCCATCTGCTTTGGTTAAGGTAACTTTAGCGCCTACGGTTCGAGCATTTACGTCAAAATCGACTTTTATATAATTCGATTGACCTCCGTTATTGATCCAAACTCTGGCTGGACCATCGATATTACAATAGGCTAAATCTGGATAACCATCATTATTAAAATCGGCGGTTAGTGGCGTGATTGCAGAATGTTTGTTTACTACACCTGCATCAGATTCGACTGCAATAAATTTATGTTCTGGAGTATTCACTAAAAATCGACATGGCAGTGTGACGAGTTTAAAGGTAGGAAGGTCAACATAGTTTTCTGCAACGACTAAATCTTGATATCCATCTAAATTAAAATCTTCAAAAATGGCTCCCCAGGCAAATTCAAACTTTGCAATATCGGCCGATTCTGCCTTATCTTCAAATTTAAAATTTCCTTTATTTTCTAACAACATCCAATCTTCATGTAAGTGATGTTTTTCTAAATCTAAATCTCCTTTTACTAAAAATTGTGGCATGGTAGTTCCTGTGTTGGAGAAGAAAAAATCGGGTTTACCATCATTATTATAATCACCTACACCAATACCCATTGGATACGAAAATTTTCCTGTCATGGGATTATTGACCATTTCAAATTTTTCATTACCCAAATTTTTATAGGTTCTAGGTTCTCCTGTATCATGAGCGACCACTAAATCTAAAAGTTCATCCTCATCAATATCAATAAACACAGCAAGAAATGTATTATGGGTATATGTTAATCCTGCGCTTTCTGTAATGTCTTCAAACTTCCCATTTCCTCTGTTGGCTAATAATAAGCTGTTTGATCCATAGCCTTCTTGAAGAAAAATGGTTTGGCCTTCCATTTGATGTTTATGTACGTAAGTACTCACAAACAAATCGAGTTGGCCATCCTTATTGATATCACCTAAAGTAACCGCAACAGGTGTAGATTTTTCATTAAATTGAATATTGAGTTTCGACATTGAAAATCGGGTACCTTCATTAGTATATAAATAGACATCATCTTCTCTACAAACGAAAAGATCGAGATCTCCATCATTGTCGATATCAACAGCCGCAGGGCCATAAGATTGATGTGCATCGGATTTATTATCTAGTCCCCATGCTTTAGCTACATTTTTAAATGTACCATTTTCATATTGAAACAAGGCATCGGGTTGATTTTCTCCTCCCCCAACCCAAAACTCAGGGATTTGGTCATTGTTTACATCGATAATACCAGAGCCCGTAATCGGCAAATGTTTTTCGGTATTATAATTATGTTTAAAATTTAATGCCCGTTCTTCAAATGTAGGAATTTCTACAGGCATAGGATCAGGTCGATCATATGGAATCTTTGTATCACTTACTAAATAAGAGTAAATTCCGACAAAAGCGAATACAATAATAAAGAGTAATAAGAAGAAAAGTCGTTTAAGCCATTTCATAATTGGTGCTGGGTTTTAAGAAAAATAAAATTGTTGAGAAGAAAATAAAATGGGTCGTATTCATAGCAATTGGAGCAATATGAACACCAAGCGGTTTAATCCAAAATAAAGTCGAGATGACGATAATCAAAATTAATGTAGGGTTAAGAATAGCCAACCATTTAGGCAAACCTATTTTATTTTTTAGAATTAATAAGATGTAAATAATTGAAATTCCGAGCACTAAAAAGCGGAGTGCCCAAACTAAGATTTGATAATGTGTTTCATACGATTGCAAGTAAAATTCAAAATCTGGAGTACCTGCACTTCGTTGCAATACTTCGGCGGCGAAGTATCTAGAGGATAGCCAAATTCCGCCTACGAAAAACGAAATCACTCCACCTATAAATAATAATTTAGCGAGTAATGCGTCTGTAGATTTAAATACTTGGAGTAAGCCATAATAACCTATAAAATATAAAGGAGTAGTGACTATGGCTAAAAAATGTCCTACAGAAGCCCTTGCTAAAGGCACATCAAAAAGCATAGCAATTTCACCTTGAGGTCCTTGAGGAGAAAAATGTAAAAGCCATTCGGCAATGCCTACAAGAATAGCTGCGACTATTCCCACAATTAGGTAATTAGAAGATGTTTTCATTGGGTTTATTATTTATACCATTTGAGTGTTTTACGATCAAAGTCGATTTGCTTTTCTTTTTTCATTTTATTTAATACTTCATTGACCTTTTGTCTACTCGCACTTGCTAAATGGCCTATATCTTTATTGTTTAAATATTGTTCGACTTCAAAATAAGGGCCTCGATTTACGCCGTATTCATGTACGAATTTTTCTACAAATTCTCGGATTCGATTTTCAGCGGATTTAAACATTAGATTTTCGAGTTGATTTTCTAATCTTTTTATTTTCAATCCTGAAAGTTTTAAGATATGATTGTTTAGGTCTTTATTTTTTTCCATCAAATCTTTCATAAAATGCACGGATACTTTACAGACAATACTGTTTTGCAAAGCCACGACTGATTCATTTCCAGTATAACTAGAAGAAAGCAATTGATTGATTCCAAAGATGGTTCCTTTAGGGATAAGTTCGACTAAAGTTTCATTTCCATTGTCTTGGATTCTAGTTAATTTTAAGGTGCCTTTTTTCAGAAAAAAGATAGAACGACTTTCGTCAGCATATTGAACAAGCGCCGTATTCTTTGGATATTTTTTCATTAGCGCCGTTTCACACAAATGCATCAACTCTCTTCGTTTTAATCTTCTGGCAAGATTAAAATGTTCTAAATACCAATATTTAGATTTTTGGCTCATTGGTTTTCCTTTTGATGTAAAATTAAAACATTCCCAATAAGCCTGCTGTCACTAAAATGACAGTACTTTCTATTTTTTTAGTAAAAAAGGGGCATTTATACTGACTTTGATTCATTCGCCAAATACTTTCCAATAATGATAGCAACTAAAATAGTCAGATAAAACTGACTCGCTATACTAAAGATAATCGTGACGGATTTCGCCAAAGGTAATATAGGAGCAATATCTCCATAACCGACCGAAGTAAGCGTGATATAGCTAAAATATATAAAATCGTAAAAGGTACAATCTTCAGGAACGGAAAAGGATTGCGGGATAATGCTTTCAATCATAGCATATAATAAAGCGGCCAAAACACCAAGAATTAAATATCCGGAAACGGAAGCGTATATAGCGTGTAAGTTTACTTCCTTTTCTTTTAATACAAAGGTGACCAATTTCCAAAATACAAACAAGAAGAAGATTAAGGTCAAAAAGGAATTTAAGAAATTTATGCTTAATTGATCATCTCTTAGGGCAAAGAGTAAAAAGATAGTTAAACCTAATCCCATAGAAAAGATTAATTCACGCATACTCGTGGCTACAAATAAAGCACCAATAAAAATGACCATGGCATAGGAGATATCCATCAAGATTATTCCTAAATTAGTCATGGTTGCCAATCCAGGCACAATAATCAAAGCCACCAAACTTAACATTAAAAAGAAATGGTTTGGATTATTAAAATGGTATTTGAGTTTTTCTCTTATCACTTG
>JAHDCJ010000014.1:38007-60747 GCA_020629935.1 Saprospiraceae bacterium
TTTGAGTTTTTCTCTTATCACTTGCTTTTTTTTAGAGCACAAAACATCCTAAGAAGACAACGACAGATAAAATAAGGCCTACTAGAAAAATAGTCAAGGCCAATCGAATAGCTCGGTATTTTTTATCCAATACTTGTCCTAAATGATACAGATCTTTGATCATTGTGCTATACATATAATCTTGGTCATTCATCATTTGCAAAAATGCCCATTCAAAATCTCTTTCTCGCATGTTATGAAAATTACCAAAGAATAATAGATTTCCTCCTTTATTCCGAATTTCTTCTTCTGTAAATTTTCCATGTGAGGTATCTGGGCGAATGGAGATGATCGCAAAAATGATAGAGAATATAGAGGTAAGTGCTAAGGTAATAATTGGTAGATTTTGTCTAGAGATTTCTGGTGGTCCTTCTGCGCCTACATTACCAATTACGCCGCCTAAGACTAAGGATAAAATAATTGAATTGACGGTAATCATAATACTTGCTTTACGATCCACCATTTCGTTTAACGTATAATGATTTTTGGTTACCGTTCTAAAAATAGTTTGGATTCCTCGGGCATCTCTCCCTTTGCTTTCTTTAAGATTTTTCTTTAATTCTTTAAGCTCGGCATCACTAATATTCATTTCTTTTTTCAGCGCGAGATCTGTACTTTTTTCGAGCTTCTTTTTTTCTTTTGAAAGTCCCAAAATGAGTTCATCCAATTGAGGATTAAAATGTTCTTGGCAGTAAGGTAAATGGAATTTCATTTCATTAGAAAGATTGATTGCAATATCATACCATTTACTTTTACTTAAATTTACATCATTCAATAAGAGTTCTTCATAAAACTTTTTAAAGTGTTTTTGTCCATTGTCTAAAACAAAATCGGCCGTGATGGCGTCGGCAAATATTTTCCCGATTAAGGTCGTAGGAATGTTCGGATAGAAAGCTCCTTTCAAGGCATCTTCAATTATTGTTTGATGTTTATTTTCTAAGGGATGTGCTTCAAAAAACACCGCACTATTCTTTAATATTTCTTTCGTAATATTACTATCCGGTGCTCCTTTCTTAAACTTGACTTTAACTTTATCAAAAGACGAACAAATTAGCCAAGCTCCAATTTTGGCGAGGTATTGCTTTTCTTCGGACAGTTGAATTTCATTGCTAATTTTTTCTACATAGCCTAGGTAACGATTTGCGAATTTGATATTATGATAAACCACGCGCTCTGGAAATTCACTGATAAGATGTATCCCGTATTGTTTAGCCTCTTCGGCAATTTGTGCTAATGTGTGCATAATTAAAAATTAAATCCTACTTTAAATGAAAATTGTTTTTCTTCTTTTGAAAATGCCATGTGTGGTTGTAAAACTATGGCCGATAACACATTAAACCAGATTCCCGCTGTAAAACTATGATGTGCTTTGCTCGTCGCTTTATTCAACCAAACTTTCCCTACATCATATCCACCAATTAATCCAATTTCCATCGGTAAGATGGTATTATTCCAATTCCCCAATCGAATTCTTAGATCAATATTTTGATAAAAAATTTGATCTCCTCTAAATCGATCATTCCGATAACCTCGAAGGTAATTATTATTTCCAATAGAAGGATATTGGTAAAATTGTAAATCGCCTATGGTTTTGCTCCATCCAGTCCTTGAAGCTAAGGTAGTAGCGAATCGACTTCCAAATGTAATATAGAAAATTTGCTCGGCATTGAATAAGGCGATTTGTTCTTCATTTTCAATATTAGAAAGGTAAGAGGCTCCTAGATTGATATCAATTCCTTCTTTTGGAAAACTACGACTATCTACATTTTCGATTTCAAATCTGGAGGTTCCCCCTACATAATGCCGCCAATCTTGATCTTCGGTGCTAATTCCAAATGTAGGATCATCCACTACTCTACCCGCTACATTTTTCACCGAATAACTCTTGTATTTTGGACCAATTTTAAAATGAAAATAATCGCTTCTTGAAGATTTCTTCACTAAAGCTTCTGCATCATATTGACGCATACGCACCCAATTAAATTTCAATTCCTCACTGGTCTTTGATGTTTGATTTCCTAGTCCAAAATAATTGGTATAAAAGGGATTGTCCAATTGTAAATTCATTTCGAAATCGAAAAAATTAAATAGTACGTTTCTAAAGTCTCCTTGATATCCTAGATGAAAGGCCGAACGAGAACTCGGTGAAAAACTCGTATTGAATACTTGTTTATTCTTATAAGGTTCTTTTCTAAAACCATGTTTTGTTCGCGTATAACTTAAGCCCAACCAAAACTTATCATCGGGTGTATAACCGAAAGAAGGAACAACTAGATTTTGATCATATAAATGATCTGTTCGATTATATTCATTTTCATTTAATCGGTTATTGGTTAAATCTCTCACTTCTCCTTCACTTTGAATTTCAATGCCCTCAGGTTCATCATATACCTTAGTCATTTTACGAATTCCTCCATGCGATTGATCTTGTACCACATCTTTTCCAAAACCGCCAATCACACGAACCTTGATGGTTTTCTTTCCTTTTCCTGTTAAATTAAATTGATCTTTTCCTCCCAATCCATAAAGTCGAATTTCTTTAGTTTCTTTTTTAACAAAAATTCGATCATAGATTTTCTGTTCTTTTTTTCCTTTTTTAGAAAGGGCGAAAACTTGCACATGTACATTACCATTACTAAGTCGTTCGACATCAAATCGTTCATTTTCATTTGAGCCTGGGACAGACACATATTTAGAAATATAACGATATAATTTTTGGCCGATTTTACTTAGGTTATCTCTACGTGACTTAAGCTTCATTCCTATTTCTTCTTGATATTGGGTATCTAAGCCCTCAGGAAATTTAGTCATTGCTTCGTCTATTATTCCATCGGTCAAGTTATTTTTTAATTGGTCAATTTGTTTATCCCAATCTTCTTTATCCAAATCATTTAAAAAATATCGATCAAAATAACGGGCATTGAAACTTTGCCATTTCACTGTTTTCAAATCCTTTTTAAAACCAATAAACTTTTTCATTACATACATGGCCGTAAAGAATGGCAAGATCCCTTCAAATTTATAAAAAGCTTGATCTCTATCTCTAGGAATGGGTCGATAAATCGTTTCTCCATTTTCCTCAAATTTAGCCCAGCGCCATTGGTCATCATGACGATCCCAATCATGAATCAAGATATCAAAAAGGCGAGAACGCAATGTCCATTCTTGATCTATTTTTATCAGGTGATCTTTTCGTTGTTCCTCTATCAAATCTAGATAACTTATGATCTTTTTAGAATTTCCCAAATGTGGCGAGTTGCTGCGATTACCTGAAGGTCGGTCTTCTAATAAATATAATTCTTCATTAAATAAATCATTGTATAATCCCATTCCTTCTTGGCGTTTGAGATATACCAATTTGGGGATGGTATAATAAATACCTGCGGCTTTAGACAAGGTCGGCAAGGTTAATGGAGCATAAGGATTTCCACAAGAAGTCATATCGGTTAGAATACTTAGAGCTTTTAAATTTGCAAATTCAGGTCCTGCTAATTTTCGATAATCTTTAAGAATAGAGCGCAAAGCATAATGCGATCCATCTTCGGTTTCTAATCGCAAAGAATTGGAAGCCATTCCCCCTCCTTTTTTAATAGGTGTCAATCCTCCTTTTTCGGTTGCTAAATCTAAAATTGGCACTTCAATTTCTTTCGACCAAATATCTCGATACTGCTTTCCCATAAAAAATCGATGTACTTTCTTCGCTGCAAAATTCTTATTTGCGGCAAAGGTGATGCTATCTTGAAAGCTACTAGCTGAGGGATAAGTATTGCCTGTGTCTACAGTTCCTGCTTTAGGAGGAACAATTTGCTTTCTGAAAATTAATTCGCCTTCAGGTTTGGTTTCATCTACTTTATAAAAGTCCATCCAAACCTCTCCATTTTTATAAAAATGCAATTGGCTATATCCTTTGGTAGAACGAACCATTCTCGCTTTTCCTCCACGCTTCGCAAAGTTGTTTTTGCTGCCTGATCCACTCACAATAAAATGATGCCCTTTTTCTAAAAAATATTGGAGACTATGTTCATGACCAGAAGCAAAGATGACATTTTTATTTTGACGCAACATGCCCATTACCCCATCAATAAGCTCTTGATATAAAGGATGAGGTATGTCTTGAATTGTTCCACCTAAACCACGTTCTAAAGGCACACATGAACCAAGAATGGGCAATGGGATAAAAAGTTTTTCATTCGCCATCGTTAATGGAAAGACATGGGTCTTTGCAGAAAATTTTCCATTATGTTCTCCATTGGAAAAAAAAGGATGATGTAAAAGAACTACGATTTGATCATTCTTATGTTTTAGAAAAATCTCTTGCAAGACTTGTAAAAATTCTTGTCTAGATTTGATATCACAACCGTTATTAATTTCATCTTCTTTATGCCAATTATGCAACCACCATTGGGTATCGATAAATACATAATATAAATCCTTTTGGATTTTTTTCACCACAGGATCACCACAACCATGATTGGGATAAAATTTTACTTTTTTCTCTGGATAATAATCTTGGATATAATGCTCTTGTCGTTTAACCGCTTTTAATCCACCTTTCTTCCAATGATTCCAATCATGATTTCCAGGAATGAAGTAAGACTTCCCTTCATGGTTTTTCAATATATCTAATTGTGCATTCAGAATAGATTCTGCTAATTGGCGATCATCCTCCTCTTTTTTAGGTAAGCCCGCAGGATACACATTATCCCCCAGAAAAACTATAGAACTATTTACTCCAGCTTTCTCTAATTCTTTTTCTAAATGAGCGAATAAGGCGGGTTGTCCTTCTTCTATAATCACTTTGTCACCTGCATCACCAATTAAAAAAAGCGTTTCAATTTTTTCTTTTGTTGGTAGAGGTACCTCTAAACTATTGGTTTCCTTAGGATGAACAAAAGTCTTTTTTTCTGTTTGTGCAAATGCAAAGAAGGGTAATAATAAAAAAGCAATAAGAATAGAAATATAATTAATGGGGTGATTCATAGGGTTCAATGTATTTTAAATCTATAAATTTTGTGCTAAACTTAAAAAAAAATATCCACTTCATCTGTCATTAAAGTGACAGTAAAAAGAGGTCATTCGATGACTTAAAGATAAGATGCCAAAATTATTATAAGAAAGAGTGATTCAATCCTTTTATATCTTCATTTTCAAGAATAGTCTTTGTGGCTCCACTTAAACCCGCAGCGACCATAGCCTTTCCTAAAGTAACCGAAGGAATGACGCCTTTAGGATAGATGGTTTTCATTAGCGGGTAAAGCTTCCTAAAAATGCGATATGAAAAATTCGGTTCTTTTCTAGGAGTCACAGGATAAATATAAGCAGGTCTAAATATATAGGTATTCGAAAAGTTTAAAGCGAGAATTATATTTTCTGCCATGCCTTTATCTTTTGCAAAAGCAATTCTACTTTTTTCTGTAGAATCCGCACCTTGTCCACTTAAAAAACAGAAGGTCGAATGCGGACTTTTCTTTTTTAGCGTATCTGCAAAAGCCTTCGTAAAATCAACATTAATTGTTTTAAAGGTCGCCCGATCAACCGCTCCCGTATACACTCCTAAACAATAAATAGCTACATCAATATTTTCGAAGGCATTTTCAATGTCCTTGAAATCAAGAAAATCACTATGGATAATTTCGGTAAGTTTAGGATGTGTAAAGCCTACTGATTTTCTGCCTATAGAAATGACTGATTCTATGTCTTCACTTTTCAAACAGGTATTTAATGCAATGTTGCCTACCATCCCAGTAGCCCCAGTAATTATAATCTTTTTCATTTCATTTTTTTTACGACACTTCTTCTCTAATCATTTTTTTGATCAATGAAACTTGCCCAAGATGATAGTAACTATGTTCGATTACTCCTTCAATATTACGTCGATAATTTCCATATTTTTCATCAACAAAATCAGCATCTAAATTTTCGTCAGACATCTGTTCTACATGTAAAGCAAATTGTTCCGCTTTGTCCCACATATTCTTTCTTAGGCTTTCCCAATCTTCTTTCGAAGTGATTGGCGGTAAATCAAAACTATATTGATCTCGAATTTCAAGTTCACCTCCATTAAACACATGTAAGATTCCTTCAATGTAATAATTAATATGAAAAGCCAAGGCAGCTATTGTATTTAATGAATCAATTTTTGTTATTGCTTCTTCCCAAGTAATATGATCCAATTGATCTTTAAAATTGGTATTTGCAATCCATTTTCCATTTAAAAGGACTTCTCTAAAACGATTGGCTAATTGAGTTGAATTTTCCATTGATTCGATTTAATGATAAATTGATCTGTGACTAAAGATAATAAAGAAATTGTTTTTTTCATATAGACCATATTTACGAAGAAAGGGAACACCCAGTTTACTAGGCATTCCCCTTTGGAATAAAAAAATGAAACATTAACACTTATAATCTTGGGCATTTCATTTTACCCTTTTTTTTCTTTTTTGTATGGCAACCATATAATTTTGGTCTTGCATCTTTTTCTTTTTTCGTTCGGGTAGAAGTTCCCCTTGCGGCAACAAAAAACTTTTTAAACAAGCGGCATTGGTTTTCATCTTGGACTTCTAACTCAAAGCGAAGTCCTTTTTTAGGTACGACTTTAAAAACGCTAAATCCTTTGACTTTATTGGTTTTATTTACATCGCCACTAACGACCATTTCATATTTCCCACTTCCACCTTTGGCTTTAAAATCTACTTTTCTTAATCGGCCCAATGACATCCCATTTATCCGATTAATATTAATTGGAGATGGTTCTGTTAAGGTGTAGGAAGATTTCGTTTCACAACCATTTTCATCGGTTACTACCAATTTATAATTACCGCCACCTACATTTTCAAGATTTTTAGTATCGCTTATTTTTTCTCCATTTTTTGTCCAAGCATAGGTGTATTGACCAGCACCACCAGACACCATAGGCGCTAAACTTCCATTTTCATTTCCACTACAACAAATATTGTATTCGCCATAAGTAGACGCATCAAAACTGTCAATGGAAAGACTGGGTGGTTTAGTAATTTCAATAGAATCTAAAAAGATGCAGCCTTTCTCGTTTTCAATTTCAAACACATGTGTTCCCGCTTCCAATTCATCAAAGGTTAAGGGTGTTCCTGGTGTCCAATTTATTTTTTTATTTCGAAATAAAATTTGAACTGGCCCTTCGCCTCCATGAATATCATGGATAGTTATTTGACCATCTGCATTGCTTTCACAAGATACTCCAAACCCATTATAGTTTTTTTGTTCGCTGACTAATTGAGCAGGAATACTTCCATTAATTTCAAACTTCTTTTCTCCACAATGGGTATCATTATATACTTGTACCGTATGTACCCCTTCTGTCAAGCCCTCCATCATTTGATCTGTTCCTCCAGAAGACCATTTCACTTCAAAAGGCGTTTCATCTTTTTTAGTTTTCGGTAATATAATCTTCGCTTTTCCAGAAGCTAAATCATCGCATTGAACCGCATCCGTTTCTAATTCGAAAGGAATAGGTTTAGGCTCTTGAATCGTGTATGATTTTATTTGTGTGCAGCCTTGATCATCGGTTATGGTAACCTTGTACGTTCCTGCCTCCAATTCATTTCTATTCGCTCCACGCCCTCCATCACTCCAAGCATAATCAAAAGATCGACCCCATTGATTATTTTTCACATCTAGATGAATGCTTCCGTTTTTACTATTATTGCAAGTATTATGTTTAACTTTTGGAATAATTTTATAATCGCTTAAATCAATCCATTGACTGTAATGACTACCACAAGAACATTCAATTTCTAGGTTCACACTACCTTTACTTTTATCTACTACAAACGTATTTTCATCACTTGGCGTTCCGTTCCATACATACGTATAAATTCGATCGGGTTCATCAGGAATTGGCGCTATAATAGTTACTAAATCTTGATCTGGACAAGATTCCACTTTAAGTCCTTCAATTTGTGCATTCAAAGAAAGGAACAGTAAACAAAATCCAAATGTAGTAAAAATATTTTTCATAGGGCAAGGCTTAAAAGATGATAAAAAACTGCCGGAACTTCGTAGTAAGTACCCACTCATTCCGGCAGTGGATTCGCACCCCATTCAATAGTCATTCGCTTTGGTGATTCTCTATGCTTTAAAAAGCATCAACCGTATTGAACTTTTGTTTTTCGGGTGCAGCTACTGGCGGTGTAGTACAAGCGCCACCATTTTGCAAATCCAGATCATAAATCGGATTTTGTGGTGTGCGTCGTAAACGTACACAAGCTTCGTTTGACAATACTCTTGTTCGATCCAACAAGGTCTTCCAAAGGTGTTGTCCGTTAGGATCAAGTTCTCCCATAGCTCGAATTAAGGAGGTAGTAAATATTCCGCCAACCATTGGACTACCATAACCATATTGTCCTGCTCCTGCTCCTGAAGCGATGATTGTTCCAGAAGACTCTTTAAATAGTACACCTAAAGCGGTTGGTGTTAATCCATTGGTTCTAGCCCAAGCGTTTTCGGTTGTACCAATATTGCAAGAATCAAACATTGAGATTTTAAGTCGTGCAGATTTCGTTTTCAATGTTCTATGGATAGCTGTTAGCTTAAAATTCATTCCATTCGCATAAAAAAGAGGAAAGCCATCTCCTGCATTTCGTCCATGACCACTGTAATAAAACCAAATGACATCATCCGCTTCTGGGTTTAAACGTTGGACATACTCTACAATACCTTGATCGGTTTTGTAAAACATTTTTTTGTTCACTTCCATTTGCGTCATTCGGCCAATTTGATCGACTAGATCACTGACTAATACTCGATCTTTAGATGATCCAATGGTAGGATCTTGATCGGTAACAATAACGGCATGTAAAGTAGCAGACCATAATACAGAAGGTGCTGCACCAAGGATTAAAACTAAGGTAAATAATCCTATAAATTTAGTTCGGATATTTTTTTTCATCTTGATAAAATTGAAATTATTAAAATTAAAATCGGTAAAATTAAATCGTCTTGTCTACGTAAATTAGTTACCCGTTCTTGGTGCAACGTTTGTTGGATTTTGTAAATACCCATCAAATACATTGGGGAAAATAGTATTAGAGAACAAAGTAATTTCTTGGTGTGCAGGATCGAAATCCTCTTTAAAATCAGGGAGCGCAGATTGCATATTTTGTATTGCAATAATATCACAATTCAATGCCACCATCACACTCACCACTTGGTCAGCTTTGTGAAATCGAAATCCAATATTGGGATAAAATTCGCAACGTTTATTTAGGCTATCACGCACATAAGATTGGTTGTTGAAAATAATGGTCTTCAGATTTTCCCGTTGAAGTTGATTTAATGTTTTCGCATCACCAATAATTTCAAAACCATGAAAATGGGCATCGGTAGTATCTAGTGCCCACTCTTTCAAATGAAAGGCTTCTATACGTTCTGCATCTTTCAATATCGAAGTCATTTCTTCACCCCAAATAGCGGCTAATGAATCTGACGCTCCCGGCACGGTGTCTCTCTGTGTAAAGCTATCTTTATATCGTGTAATCATATCGTCTTCATCTGTGGTAGTCGTCGTAATTGTCGTAGTCGTTGTGGTCGTGGTTACTGCCGTTTCTCTAGCGCAAGCACCAAACAAAAAGGCAAAGCACGGCCAGACTATGAGTAGTATCGTTTTCATAGAAATTGAATTTATTTATGGAGAAAATGATTATTTCGGTTGCTTGATGCTTCCTATATATATTACGATAAGATTTTAGAAAGTAATCAAGTGGAGGGATTCTTTTTGTTTATAGATGTTAGTTTCTTCATTTTTTCTTGATAAAAAACGAAGCAAAAAAATCAAGACTGACGCCTGTTCTTAACGGAAATGGGAAATTAAAAATCTAAACAAAATAAACTCGCTGCGCTCAAACAGTATTTTGTTTTTGACGATTTTTAATTTCCCATTTCCTAAACAGTCTAAGGTCCTTCCTTCTTTTCGCCGATCACCGTTGGTGATCGACTTGGAGGTAGAGGGTTTCAAAATTGGTTTAAGTAGATTAGTCTTTGGCTAGGAGTTTGAATGCTACGCGTTGGTTTTCTGTTCGTTTCTTTGGGTCATTGTTTTCATCAAAATGGATAGGTTTGGATTTTCCATAGCCTTTATAGGTGATTTGTTTTTGAGGTACGCCCTTTTGAATTAAAAACTGGTGGATAGCTTGAGCGCGTGAAGTAGATAAGTCGAGTGCATATTTTTTTGATGGCAATAAATTAGTGTGTCCTTGCACTTCGAATTTCCATTTGGGGTTTTCGATCATGAAAGAAGCTACGGATTCTAAGATAGGGATTATCTCTGTTTTTATTTTTGTAGAATCCATATCAAATAATAAAGAATAACCGACTATGGCATCTCCCAGAGTCAGACTATCTTTATAAATAAAGTGATTACTCGCTTTACATCCTGTACGGTCCGTGACGCTCACTGACCAAATACTACCATCTGCTTTTAGTGAGCTTATGGTACGTTCGGTATCGCCATTACTCCAAAGATATTTGGGTGGTTCGACACCTCCATTGATTTTAGCAAAGACATAGTGTTTTTCTTTCTTTTTCACATATTCAATGTGGCGGATTTTTACATTAAAAGGTTGGGGTTGTTTGATGACGATGTTTGCCGTTCGTTCATCTCCGATGGCATCGCGAACGGTTAGTTTATACACGCCACCACCTAATTCGAAAGAAAGACTATCGGTATCTGTGGACACAGGGATAGAATCGGTAAACCTCGTTTTATTAAAAGAGTAGGTATACGGTTTTTCACCACCTTCCAATCGTAGTTTCAAGGTATCTAAGTCCCCATGACAAGTTAAGGATTTATTATAATCTAGATGAATTCGAAGTGCTGGATCAATGGAGTAAATTCCATTTCCTTCGGTACCAATCCAAACTACATTATCTTGATCTATAGCAAAGGAAGTATTACTTTGGCAGTTAAAGCCTAATTGTTGATCATAGACATAAGGTACATTGTCTTTACTTGTTTTGGGTTCGAAATCAAATCTAAAAATTTGGTGTCCTGCTGCAATCCAGCATCTTCCTTTAGGATCAAATTCGAGTTGGTGGATGGAGTGATCTTTTAATGCATCAGAGCGTACCTTATGTTTATCATTTAATTTATTTGGAGGATTATTTTTCGGCACTTTCCATAGTTCTCCTTTATCACTACCAATCCAAACATGTTCTTGATAAATGGTAAAAGCAGTAATGTTTTTATTTTTAATCAGATGTTTAATATTATTTTCATTCGCTCCTTGCATGAGGTGTAATCCATTCGAAGCGCCAATCCACAGTAGATTATCGGTGCTCAATATTGCATTTACATTGAGTGATTTGAAAATTCGATTGCCATTAAAACTTTGTGCTTTTTTTTGAGCTTCTGCTCGATCTTTAGGAGAAAGGTATGGCTGTTGATTATTATTTTTTCGATCTTCTAATAATAATTCAAATAGGCCTTTACTTGTAGCTAACCAAGTTATTCCTAAATGATTGGCTACGCTATTTATTTTCGGGTAATTATTATAAGCTAACTGCAAGGGTATATCACTATTAAATTTCCATACCTTTTTACTTTTATTATGTGAACAAATCAGATAATCTTTATTTACAATATCTACAGGATCATTAATAATCTTTCTAATTTGATCTTTTTCAATAATAAACAAGCCCCTTTCTGTACCTGCAAAAATTCGGTCTCCTACCCTTTTCATCGTATAAATAGGACTTTGTCTTTGAAAAGAAAAATCTCCATAATAAGGATAGGCATAGGCTCTTGCTTGAGCTACACTTTCTTGAATAAACGATAAGAAAATGAAACTACAAAAAACAAAAATCCATATCACACGATGTCGGTCTTTTTTAATCAACAGAAAATGTTTTTTTATTATCTAAGAACGGAGATTCATCTCCACGATAGCTCATTTCAAAACTATAAAATCCTCCTTTTTGCAAGACAAGTGGATCACCTGCATCTTCCTTATTTTCCTTCTTACGTTTTTTCCTTTTTGCCTTTTCCGAATTCTCTGTATTTATTTTTAACAGATCAATTTTAAATGGTTCTGTGTTGGTAAAGTAAGATACGCCGCCGGTAGTATGAAATTGTTCAATAGATACATCAAAAGATTTGGTGTAAGCTCCTTTTTTAAATTCTAATTGTGCCTCTCTCAAGTTGGCATTTTCTTCATCGGGAATTAATTCCTGTGGGATGGCTATAATAACTTTGGCTTCAAAATAGGCGACTTGTTTTAGAGCTACTTTGGTAATTCCATCCACTTGATTTAATCCGCCGCCAATTTCTTCTCGCACTTCTTTATTCCCTATTTTATAGACTGCATAAACAGAGGAACGATCATCAGAAAAATATTTAGCCAATTCAATCGTATTTTCTTTAAGTTGGATAATCAGGGTTTTTAAATCCGAAATCTCTGTTTCTAATGCTTCAATTTGTGTGTTTAACTCCGTGACTATGATTTGTAAACTATCAATTTGATTAGAGAGATTTAAGATTTCTCGATCAATAAAATTTTGATCCAATTGCAGTTGTACATTTTGATTTCTACAGTTAGCCAATTGTTGTTCGAGCACATTATAGGCATCCTGTAACCCTGGATTGGGATTGACAATTACTTCATCACAATCACAAGGTATGCGTTGTGGAGGAACAGAAGATCCTGTATTCGTTTTCGTTTTTTTACACTGTTGAAAGTTAAGTTCCGCTCGGGTTAATTCCGTTTCTAGTTTAACAATTTTCCGTTTTAATGCAGCTTTTTGTTCAATACATTCGTTTGTTAAATCACTATGCGTAGCACGTAGATCTTTAACTTTACTTTTGTACATTTTTCGCACCTTTCCTACTTGTCCATAAGAAGTATTTATGCAAAAGAAAAAGAAAATAGAGACAGCAAATATTTTGGAAAGAGCAGAAACGATCCTTAAGTTGTTTTTCATTCCTTAAAATTTTCAGCTGCATTTTTCAATTGATCTAAAGCTTCTTTATATTCTTCATTTGAAAATAATTCTTCCTTAAAATCATCTTTTAATCCAGTAAGTTTATCTTCTAATGCGGTTAATTTTTCAGCGGACGCTTCTAAGTCTACAAGCTCCAGACTTAATTGTTCTCTATCGTCTAATTTATCGAGTGCAACATTTATTTTACCCGCATTCGTTAAATTCGCCATTTCTTTTTCTATGGATTCGATAGCCTCTTTTTTCTCTATGATTTTTGTTCCCACCGTTTCTTTGCTACTCGCAATGAGATCTTTGGTTTCGGTTTCTTGCGCCATAAATTTGGCGGCGTTATTTTCACCTCTACATCCATAGATTGATATCATAAAGAGCGATAAAAACAGGAATCGAATAAAGAAAAAAATCAAGGTTTTCATTGGCAATTATTTTTTGTAAAAGATGAACATTCCTCCATCTTCATTGGGTAAATTAGATAACTCTCCGAATTGGGGCGTATGGGTTACACTACCATTATTTCTAATTACAATTGGTTTTACTAGCTTAAATAAATCATCTGCGGAAATACAATCATTGGGATTATTTTCTAGTTGTTCTTTTAATACTTGTACAAAAACAGATTCGCCTGGTGCGTACTGATCTGATTGCGAACTGGTCATTGCTTGGGTACTTCTTTTCATGTCTCCAATGGCACAATCACTACCACGAACTAAAGGCGTTTCTATCAATGCTCCACTATGGCAAGCATCTGCAATAATTAAGGTATTGTCAGCATTGATCTGACGAATAAATCCATTTAATTCGCCATAGCTCAAATGCGTTTCCGGCATATTTTTTATGGCATCTTCTAATTGCCAAGCGCCCTCTCCTGTTTGATAGACCGAAGAAGCATGCCCGCTATAAAAGATCAACAGTCGATCTTGTGGTTTGACCAAGGTATCTAATCGATTGAAGACATCAATTAGATTTTGTTTATTTGGGTTTTCTAGAAAAATAGCTTCTGAACTATTAAAGGTATAATTCGATTCTATTACATTTTTCAAGGCGCGAGTTTCTTCAAAAACTTGTGGTAAAGGTCTTATACTATTATCGGAATAATTTCCTACCGCAATATAAACCGCATAGTTTTTTCCTTGATCTCCCATAGACAATACGCGCAGTTTGTCTGATTCATATTCAATTCCTTCTTCATCAATAAAACGAACTTGCAAAATATTTTCTCCTTTGACTAAAGGTAAATTTTGATGGGCCAATTGCCCGCAGGTATCTACGATAAAATCTCCACGAACATTAGGCATAGGGTAAGGGATTCCATTGACATAAAAGACTAAGGTTTGATCATTAATATCCCCATTTTTACGCAAGCAAACTCTTGTATTTAGCGTACTATCCTCGGTAATAAATCCATTGTATGGAGGATATAAAAATTCGATAGGTTTTGCGTTAGCGACTTCTTCTTCTTCTTCTTGAATGATGACTGGAGCATCAATATCTTGGACCCAATTAAACACTTGAATACTTTCAATTTCTACTATGGTATGCCAAGCTAAAGTTTGAATTCCACAGCTCTTCATTTGAAAATCGGGTTGATGAATTTTCGTAACGAATTGTTCATTAATAAAAAACAAAACTTCGCCATTCAATTTTCGCACGGTAAGCTTATATGGTTCCAATTGATCTTCTATATTGAAAGCCGTCCAATCCTGAATAAATTCTACTTGATAGTTCTGAATTTTATTAATTTGGACATCCGTTAAATTCGTTAAAAAATTATAGACGCCATTAGGCGTTTCAATAAAAAAACCAAAACCCGTAGTTAAAGGATTTGGGTTTGGAATTCGAAAGGTCATTTCTAAATCAAAATCACCAACTTCCTTTGCTTTGAAATTAGGAAATCGCAATCGTCGAATACCTGAAAACGCGCCGAGTTCTACATGATAAAAACCGTCGCGTGTTCGATACAATTGGATACTGTCTTTTCGGTACACCCATGATTTATCAATCCCATTTTCAAAATCAACTTCCGCTATATACTTAGGCATTTTGTTTACGCTGGAATAGGAATTTTGAGCAAAGATTTGATTCCAACATATACAAAACAAAGTAAGAAAAAGATATCGTATGAAGATGGGCATATTTGATTTTTCTAGGGTAAAATTAATTCATCAATAAGCTATTTAATTTGAATTTTCCTCTATAAAAATAGGGCTTTTTTATCATTAATATTGAGGTTCGGTTAAATTAACTGTTTTAAAAAACGGCTTTTGAACTTCCCAAATCGCATCTGCATTTTTAACCGTTTGGTTTTCAACTTCTTGTAAAATAGGCAACCAAGATGGAAGGGGTTCTGTTTCGATATGTTTTCTAAAAATTTGTAAAAAACTTTGAGTAAAAATTCCTCCATCCTTATTGGCAAAAGAAGCTTTTTCCAATCCGCTACTATGAAAAACAATGGTTCCTTGATGATTAAATAATCGCTTATAATTATTCTTGATCATTTCCATCTTGGCTGGTGAAGTCGACTTGGTATAACTACCAGCGGCATCCACAGGAGGTTTACTACAACAATCCGTCAACAATAAATTGAACTTTGATTTTTTGCAATCCAAACTCGATTTGATTTCTTCAAAGATGAGTTGTTCTCCTTGTTCCAAATTAAGCAATCGGTCATTCATCATATTCGATTCGCCATGACCAGAAAAATAAAAGATGACGATGTCATTGCTATCAAGAGCCAAACTTTGGATATAGGCTTCGATGGGTGCTTTTCGAAGATTTTCATTCATAAAAACTTTGAGTGCTACTTCGTACCCAATTTGTTCGCCAATAATGTTAATTTCTTTGCTGATGTTCTTTTGATCTAAATCATTAGAATTCCCCAATCCTGGATCTTTTGTATCCGCTAAGATAATTCCATAGATTGTTCCTCCATACAAGAATGTAGAAAGTACCAAACTTAAAAAAATGCAAAAAGATATTTTCATGATCGAATGTCTTTTAAAATTTCAGAAGAATCAAATTCTTTTTTAGTCGCTTCTTCTAACAATTCAAAATATGGAATGGCTTCTTTCACTTTACCTTGCTTTAAATAAGCGAGTCCTAAATAATGACGAATACTTTCTATACGTATCGGTCGGTCTTGGTCAATAAAAAATGATTCGGCTTTTTTCAATGCCTGAATACTTTTATTAAAATCATTGGTTTCAAGGTAAGCAATTCCAATATAAAGATTTAAAAATTGTACTTCGAGATTATCAGGATGTAGTTTTATTCTTTTTTCGAACAAATGAATACATGTAGGATAATCTTTATTTAAATAAGCTTGTTTGGCCTGTTGATCTAAATCGCTGATCATTTCTTCTTCTACCGTTGCTCCTTTAGGCGGAAGTGGGATGAATACTTTATCTGGTTTTTGATAATATTTTGCAAAAGCCGTTTGGTTATTCATTGTAGTTTTAGGCATCCATAGAAGTAAAGCAGTCATACATAAGATTAAACAAACTGCAGCAGCGATAGCATAGAATTTAATATTCAATCTACGGACTGGCGTATCTATTTCTTCCTCCTTAAATTTCTCAAATTGAAATCGTAAAAAATCATTAGTTTTCAGTTCCTCTTCAAAGGTCGTTTGATTTTCAAGATCCATTTTTCCGCCTAGATAATCTGTAAATTTTTTATTTAAATTTACTTGAAAATTTTCTTCAAATTTATTGACCTTTTGTTTTGCCGCCCAATAGGTTGGAAATTGTTTAATCCCTTCAATGACCTCTTGATGAAAGATAAATGCTTTTTGAAGTATAGCCGAATTTTCCAATTCTTTTTCAAATTGACTACGTACAGAATCTGACATTTGATTCTCTAAATAAAGATCAAACAAATCTGTATAACCTGCATTTTGCTCGCTGTTTAAAAATTGAGATAGATCGGTCATGATTATTTATTTAGTAATTTTATTATTTTTTTCTTCATCTTTTTTACACAACGATATAACTTCGTTTTGGTGTATTCTTCGGAGCTTAAATCCATAATTACAAAAATCTCTTTGATGGATTTACTTTCTAGATATTTATAATTGATCATCGACAAACATTCTTGATCACCTAAATTATTTTCTTTAGTTTGGGTTAATAATTTGAGGGCTGTTTCTGTAGGTATAGAAAGACCAGCTACATTAACAAATTGTGCTTGTTCTTTCTCTTCTTCTGCGAGGATATCTGCAATATTATCCGTTAATTCTACGGTACCTTGTTTTTGTTTTTTTCTATAAAAATCGACAAAGAGATTATAACATATTCGCTTAAAATAGGCGATCAAATTTTTGTCTTGTGGAATTTTTTCTATTGCCATAAAAAATCGAATTAATGCTTCTTGTGTCAAGTCATAACTGGTAGCATCATCCGATGTAAATTTCTTCAAATAATTAAAACCCACCGCGCTAAATTCGCGATAGATTCGGCTCTCTTCCGCAGGGTCTCTCCTTCTTAATTTTATAAGATTAGGAGGTTCCTTTATTTGGTAAATTTTATGGGGCTTCATTGGTTAAATTTGGTTGTACTTACCTAAGTACTAGGACAAAATAAATTAATACTTAATGAACTACTATTTTTCTACTATCCTGCGTTAAAAATACTCGCCATAGCTAAGGCTATGCCTGCGTTTTTTGTCTTGGTTAGTAAAAAAAATATTTCCATTCATTAAATATCATTTATGTTGTCCTAGTACTTATATAACTTTGTGAAATAAAAAAGTAATCAATTTTGTACATAAAATATTACTTTAATTTATAACCCACAACAATCACATAAATGACTTCCGCATCATATTTTGCATTAAAGATCAATTTACGTTGATCCACATGACTATTAAATTCAATAAAACGCAGGTTCCGTGAAGTAGAACGTCGGATGCGATCTTTTAAATGCTGCGTAGAGTCAGTCGCTTGAAATCGTTGTTTTATCGACTGAATATCAATCATTTGTTTTGACAAGAAAAAAATAAGAAATTCTTTTCCAGGCTTACCAAAGACATTTAATGCCTTTCCTTTTCCAGGAATAGAGATATGTTTTTGTGGTCGATCAGAAGTTGACGTTGAAGAAATCAAATCTACACCAGATGTAGAATTTATTCGCAAAGCCTTAGAATAAAGTGGCGTTTCACTTTTCAAATTAATTTCTAAATAGGTTCCATTAGTCAAACTTTCTTCTAATCGAAATCCTTCATGAAAAGCTAGAAATGTAGGTTTAATTTTCTTATCAATTCGAAAATCCAATTCACTTTGTGCATGTACCATGGTGGCAGGTAAAAAATCCCATTCGTCTTGCAATCGTATACGAAAAGCTTCAATTAAAATTTGTTTTACATCCGCATACTTTATCCACATTAAACCCGATTGTCCCCATTGTGTGCCCCAGCTGTTTAAGACTTGTACCGCGCCTCCATATTTTTGATCATCATAAGCAATCACCACTAAAGCATGATGTCCTTTGACTAAATCTTTATTCCCATTCCAAACCGCTTTTCCTAGTGATTGATCTGAGGCAAAAGAAAGGTAAGTATCTATTGCTAAAATAACTGGCGTTTCTTGTATAAGCGCTTGTTTGATTTGCGTAATATTGGTACTTCCACTATGCGGAGTCAATCGTTCAATTCCTCGAATTTTAAATCCTAATGCTTGATGAATGGCTTCATCGGGTATTTGATTATAACAGGCGTAAGTATTTCCATTTTGTTGTGCAAGTTCAGTAGCTCTTTTCATTAAGCCATTTTCAAAATCCGCTTGGCGAGGACAACCTAAAGTTGAAGCTACATGCACTACTTCATCAATACGCACGCCTTCTGAGCAAGACCTATTGGGTAATCGTGCCTGGGTATATAGAAAACTTGGGGAGAACAAACTATCCGTAATCGTTTGTGTATTCCTCTCTTGTTTTTTGATTGCCCAGCTCATCGTTAAGGCATGAGCTACTGCCCAAGCCGAACAATCTTGATATTCTTGTCGACCTGCATGGGGCGCATAGGAAGCAATTGATTTTCGACTAGGTAATTCACTTCGAATACTAGAGCTTGAAAAATAGGGTATTTTATTATAGGCAGAAGCTTTGGTTATCTTGCCTCCTGTAGGATAAGAATACTCTTGCGATTGAAGCGATCCAATCCAAAAGAAAATAAAAAAGCATATCAAGGAGTAAAGAAATTTCATGCACCTATTTTTTCAATACAAACACGATAAATTGGTTTTTGGTTTCTTCCTACATCGTGTAGAAAGAACGTGGTGAATTTAGCACTTTCTTCCATGATTTCCAGCCAATGCGGCAAAGTTTCTTGGCGTTCTGCATGAAATAAAGCTTCAAAAAAGGCAATCGAAAAATATCCGCCCAGTTCATTATGATAATACGAAGACGTTCCTGGCATTGCTGCACTTACTAAAACCTCGCCTTCACTTGTTTTAAATAAACGACTCAGGTTCTTGATTTGTTGTTCATTTTTATCGGCTTTATCATATAATACAAAAGGAGTAGTTTTACCTTGGGTTCCATTACAAGCATCCGCAAATGTCAATACCAAACGTGGATTGTGCATTTTTAAACGTAAATGAATCCATTCTAAATCATGCTGATAATTGGCTCCATCAATTAAGAAATAAGGCCAATCATTAATGCCCGAATTTTTTCCATGACCTGAAAAATAAAAAAAGATAACATCGTCTTTTTCTACACACAAATATTGAATGGTTTGTTTAATTTTCCCTAGGGTACAATCTTTTCCTTTGAGTTCTTTTGTGTACAATTTTGCATCAATGCTTTTTGCAATTGAAGTCACTTGACGTTTAATTCGAATTAAATTATTTTCACATCCTTTACCTATTGTTGGATCATCGGTATCTGCAACAATAATCAAATGAATCGCATGGGCTTCGAGGATTTGTAAAGGAATGACTCCGACAAGGATTACCCAAAGAAGTTTCCAAAGCCAAGGATGTTGGATGTTTTTTTTCAAAATCAAAATTTCATTAAAATTTAGGATTATAGCCCATGGGCTCTTTAAGCCAAATTTTTTCATCTTTATTTACATATAAAGTGGTTTTATTATTCCACCTTTTTAATTTTTCTATGGTAATCCCTTTGCTTTGATACTTCTGTGCGACCAAAGACAATTGACAAGATGACTGAGCCGTGATATAATCCTCTCCTATTTCAAACGGGAAAGAATCTACAGTGGAAATATCTAATAAAAATTTAGGATTCTGATTTTCTTTTCCATTTCGATAACACAAATCATTCGTTCGTTGAATGGTTTCATTCGCCAACATATTCCAAAAAGAAGTGGCGGTTTCTTGAGCATGTGTTTGAAGGTTAGTCATAAGATCAAAAAAGGAGAAGGTGCAGAAACCTCCATATTGACTATTTCCGTAGGCATATTGTTGATCGGTAGCTCCGCTAATCATAATTTGTCCGCGCGTTTGATTAAAGAGTAAATCATAATTTCTTTTAGCTACCCGATCTATAGTAGAAGGGAAACCTCGATATTCTGCTAAAGTTCTACCATTATTACAACTATCAAAAAAGGTAATCAATAGTTGATGTGGTTTGTTTAAAAGTAATTCGTGAATAGCCGTTTGAGCAAAGGATTGGTCTCCGATTTTAAAAGCTGGCCAGCTATTTCCAGCATTTCGTGCATGGCCACTATAATAGAACCAGATTAAATCATCCGTTTGCGTAGAGATATTTTGAATGGTTGATAATAAACGAGGGTCTTCCTTTTTGAATATCATTTTCCGCAAAGAGCGGCGAGTAAAATTTGCAATATTTTCTCCTTCAATTAATACTCGATTTTTATCCATTTCAAAATCATTGGTTATGTTTTCTTCATAAACCACAATTAAGATCAGGTCTTTCGCATTCAATTGAAGATGCATCAAAAAACAAATCAGAAAAAACATTAACTTGTTGTAAAATGTAGGCATAATGTAGGCTTTTACTTTTATTACTCCGATTTTTAAAAAAGTTATCATTTTTATTTTTTAAAATAATTTTAATAAAAACCCAACCCTTCGTCTTATGCCTTCGGTCTTTAGAAATATACCGTCATTTAAAAACGAAAATTATGAAAACGTATTTCTTCCTTTTATGTAGCCTCCTTTTGATTTTCGCTAGTTGCGAAAAAGAGAGCAATCCTGTCATCACTCCCAATCCTTTATTTACTAAACCCGCTTTAGATTTATCTGACTTACAAGTAGGTCAACGTGGAGTATACGTAAACTACAGAACAACTTGTTCGAATTTAATGAATCCTGCAATTTTTGTAAATGATACACTTGTAGTTGATGTCATTGAAAATGGAGGCAGTCTCTTTTTAAAGGAATATTTCACTCCACATTCTGAGCGATATAAAGATGGATGGATAGAACCTAATTTAATCTTTGTAGAACAACATGAGGACTTCATCTTATTACCTGAACGTTGGAGTTCTGCCTTGTTTTTCTTTTATGGAAATGACACCATTCATTTAAACCCAGAAGTTCGGGTGCCTTTACACCAAGAGCAATGTAAATTGATGCATGACAATGACAATCCATTTATAGGAAATGATATTGGCTTATTAAATTATATGCGTGTAGGTGCTTTTTCTTATTCAGATAAAACAGCCGTTTCTTGTGTCCCCTTAATCTATGATTTAGATGCATATTTAGTCTATGACCAAAAAAAGTTATACCTGAGTCATACGATTGCAGAAGATCCTATACAAGGGGATTTCATTATTAGCGGATGGCGATTAATTCAATAATTAACGTCGCCATTTATCGGTCATTAATGCTTCTACAGGGCCTGCGATTTCAAGGCCCGCATTTTTGCCTGTATGTTCGAATACCAATTTATTTTTTTTATAAAAACGAACATCAATCCGAGCATTCATACTTTCATTGACTTTGCCTGTCATATGACCAGAAATAGGAGAAACAAGATCTGTACCTGGAGCTTTGTGCGCTACAATTTCTAATAAATGATTACGATCTTTAAAGGCCAACTCTACGGTGTCTTCGTGGAGTTTGGCCTTCATTTTTGCACCTGTATATGTGGCAAAACGATAGATTTTACCTTCCCATAAAAAGCCTACGATATAACCTATAAAATGACTACCAAGCCAAGGAATATGCGCTACGGAAGCCATTAAAGAAACGGGGCTTGAATAATCAAAATGATTGCTTTGCATCCAGACCCATGACTTAGGAAAAGATACTCCCCAGTCTTTTTCAATATAGCCAATACCTCCATTAAAATTAAGTGCAGTTCCATTATAGGTGAGATCTCCTGAAATCTTATGATGGACACTCACTACTCCATGATAACATTGCATAAAGGGTACAAAAGAAAACCACCCCATAATACCTGGCGCATACAACATTTTAGGCCAAGGATGCAGATTTTCAAATTGAAGATCACATTGTATTTCGGGTAATTGGAGTTTTAATCGATTGGCTGAAAAATAATTATCGCCTAGGTTTAATTCAAATTTTTCGGTGGAGGGTTTAAAGTCTTTAGCTTCAAATTCATGATAAGTCATCTTCTCCCCTTTTCCATCTAAAAGTTGAATGAAGGCATGTTGCGTGCCATCTTCTTGCATCGAGATTCCAGGAATGGCCGCAAAGGTAGCCTCTTTATTTTTTGCTACTATTTTAAAATACCAACCTTCAAAATACTTTTTGGTTTTTCCCCATCCATGATACATGTCGGG
>JAHDCJ010000133.1 GCA_020629935.1 Saprospiraceae bacterium
TGATTTATTTTGTCCTAGTACCTAATGCACAAAAAATATACCGAGATCAATATGCTTTTCATCAAAGAACTTCTTAAACTCTTTAGAAAACTCCAATATTTCCACGAATTGATTATTTTTGTTTTATGAAAAATTTATTTGGACTATTACTATTTACTATCCTCATTGGATTTAGTGCTTGTACATCTACTCCTGAACCCGTAGAAGAACCACCCGTAGAAGAGGAAGTAACAAATAATATATATACTGCTACTCCGCTTATGAGTAAGTTTACCGAAGAAATAAAAGCGAAACCCAATGATCCAGAATTATATTTTCAACGGGCGCAACTTTTGTATGATATGGATAGCTATCCAGAAACCATTGGGGATATGCAAAAAGCCATCGCATTAGATTCTGTTAATTTTTTGTATCATCATTTATTGGCGGATGCTTATCTCGATAATTTGGAATCAGAAAAATCGTTGGCTGCTTTAGAGCGCACATATAAAATGGATACCACAAGAATTCAAACCTTACTCAAATGGTCAGAATTTTTGCACATCTTAAAACAATATGATGCCTCCAATTCAATTATTGATCGAATCTTACGATTAGACAATACACACCCTGAAGCGTTCTATATGCTGGGTAGAAATTTTAAAGAGACAAAAGATACGATTCGAGCAATTAACTCTTTTCAAAAAGTAGTAGAAGAAGATCCAGATCACATTGATGCCTATCAAGAAATGGGAAATTTATTTGACCAAATGGGGAAACCCATTGCCGTTAAGTTTTTTGATAATGCGCTTAGTATAGACTCTACAAGTATGGATGCCCTTTTTGGAAAAGCGTTTTATTATCATAAAAAAAATGATTTTAAAAACGCAGAAAAATGGTACAAAAAGGCAGGACGATTTCATCCAGAAAATGCCGACATCCATTTCAATTTAGGCTATATGTTGATGGAACAAAAAAAGTACGAAGAAGCCAAAAAGAAATTTGATATCGCCGTAAGTGTAGAACCCGTTTATCCTAAAGGGTATTATTATCGTGGACTTACTTACGAATATCTAGGAAAACCAGAACAAGCGATTGTAGATTATAAACAATGTACAGCATTAGATGTAAATTACACAAAAGCCAATGAAGCCCTTCGACGGCTAGGAGAAAACCCAATTGGTATTAAATAGAATCCTATAAAATTTTTAAAAAATGCATACGGTAAAAACAAGTTGGGTCAATAAAATGGCTTTTGATAATCAAATAGATAATCATGTGCTAAGAACCGATGCCCCAAAGGTTATGGGCGATGATTCTGGGCCAAGTCCTAAAAAACTTTTGCTTGCTTCTTTAGCGGCTTGTACAGGCATTGATGTTGTTTCTTTATTAGAAAAAATGAAAGTACCTTTTGAAGGTTTAGCTATGGATGTGGAAGCCGACTTAACCACAGAACACCCCAAAGTATATAGCGAAATTCGTTTGACCTATCGTTTTTTTGGTAAAGATTTAAATCAAAACAAAATAGAAAAGGCCATTAAACTTTCACAAGATAAATACTGTGGAGTAAGCGCAATGCTCAAAAAAAATTGTCCGATTGTTTATACGATTGAATACGCTTAAAATCGTATAACTAAGCATTCAATATTTTTTGAATGGCAGCTTTACGCCGTCGAGAGACTTCGACTTCTTCTCCATTATCTAATAATACAGATTGAGATTTTAATGAGGTCACCCGATGTTTAGGTACTGCATGCGATTTGTGAATTCGAATAAATCCAAAATCAACTAAAATAGATTCAAATTCTTTGAGACTCTTAGAGGCCATAAATCGTTTGCCCGATTCCAAAATAAATAAAGTATAATTACTTTGCGCCTGACAACGCACAATGTTTTCAATAGGAATAAAGTGCATGCCTTCTTGGGTATTAATGGCTAAACGTGGTTTTTGAGAAGCATTAGACTCTAGATTGGTCATTAGATTTTCATACCGTTTACCTAAGCTGGCGATGTCTTGTTGTGTTTTATCCTTAAATCGACTAAAGGCATTTTTTAAATCTTCTGCGTCTATAGGTTTTAACAAATAATCTAATGCACTTGTCTTGATTGCTTGAATTGCATATTGATGAAAAGCGGTGGTAAAGATGATGGAAAATGGAATTTCGTTTAACTGCTTTAATAAATCAAAACCATTCATTATAGGCATTTCAACATCTAAAAACAAAAGATCAGGCGGTGATTTTTGTATGGTTTGCAACCCTTCTAAAGCACCACTCGCTACTTCCAATGTCGTTATTTCAGGTAGATAAAGTGCGATCATTTTTTTTAGTACATTTCGTGCACTTTTTTCATCATCAATAATTAAAGCCTTATACATAGGTTTTCCTTTTGAGTACGTAACTCAATTTAAGGAAATGATTTTATTTTTACGAATGAAGTGAAATCTATTAAAGAGAAAGCGGTAAAACTAAACGGGCTAATGTACCTGTTGAGGTATTGGATTGGAATAAATCTTCATAAAATAAACCAATCTTTGGATTCGATTGATGCTGTTTCAAAGCTTCCAGCCGATGGATAATTAATTGATTCCCTTTTCCTTCTTGTTGTCGGTTTTTTAGTCGATTCGATTTATAGTTTGCAGCTTGTGTTCGACCAATACCATTGTCTTCTACTTCAATGAAAAGTAAATCTTCTTTTTGGAAAAAACGAATCGTTAAGCGACCCGTGGTTTTCTTGGGTAATAAACCATGCCACAATGCATTTTCAACTAGAGGTTGAATTAAAAAAGCAGGAACTTCTATTTCTTCTAAATCTAAATTTTCTTCAATCTGAAGGTCAAGACTAAAGGCTTGGTCGAAACGAATTTTGGCTAAATCTAAATAGGCTTTCAACATATTGATTTCTCTTTCCAAAGGAATGACACTATGTTCACTAATTTCTAAAGTCTTTCGTAAAAAATTAGAAAATTTGGAAATATAATTCATCGTGGTTTCAAAATCTTGATCAAGGACTTTATCTTGAATTGCATTTAAGGTGTTAAAAATAAAATGAGGATTCATTTGTGCACGAAGTACCTTAGATTCTAGTTTGGCAATTTGTTCTTTTATAATTGCTTTTTCTGATTCTTTCTTCCGAATTCTTTTTTCTCGATATCGAATAAAAAATAGAATGCCAGCAAGACCCAAAATAAAACCCAATAAACGAATCCAACTTTTTTGATGCCATGCAGGTTGAATAATTAATTTCAACGATTCCGCTTCAGACCATTGCCCATTAAGTCCGGCCTTTACATGGAAATAATAAGTTCCTGGTGGAAGGGAAGTATATCGAGCTACGTTTGATGGGGCATCTTTATTCCAGTCAGATTCATAATTTTCTAAGTAATATGCATATTGAAATGCTTTGTCATTTTGTGTATGAATGCCTTGATATTCTATATTAAATGCAAAGGCCTGACTAGGAGAAAGACTAACCGAAGATTGACCAATTAAAGATTGATTAAAATCTTCTTTTTTTGTTCCATAAATACGTAGTAAATCTAATTTAGCTTCAGCCAATGGCTTTGATTTATTTTGCGAATTAAATAGGAGTAGTCCTTTATTCGTGCCAAATAATAAATAATTATTTTCAATGACTTCCGAAGCTTGGCAATAAAAAGTTAGGGGACCCCATTCCTGATTAAAAGGATGATGCGTGGTCTGTTGCGTTTTTTTATCTAAATGAAAAACGCCTTCTTTCCCCGCAAACCAAAGATGTCCATTATGGTCTTCTTGAATCGAGAAAATATGAGGGGTTTCTTTGGCTAAATAGAACGATTTAAAGGAATCCTTTTTCTTATCTTTTTTGTACAAACCATTTCTTAATGTAGCCACCCAAATATTTCCTTGTCGGTCTTCCCTCAAATGAATGATGTTTTTTTGAGGTAGAAAATTTTCAAAATTTTGATCAATCGGATTATATTGAGATATGCCATAACTACTACCAATCCAAAGTGTTCCTTCCTTTGTACTTAATAAACTATGGACTTGGTTATGAATTAAACTATTGCTTTTAGAATCTGATTGATACCATTTGTCTTGCGCCACAAAATAAATTCCTTTGCCAAAAATACTGGCTACGATACCTTCAGTTTTCGAAAAAGTTAAGGCATTAATTTTATGTTGAACTAAATCTGGAAATGTATTAATCAAACTAAAAGAGGAGCTCGAAGATTGATATTTATAACAGGATAAACCGTGATCTGTCCGAGCAATCCATAATTGATTAAGGTCGTCAAAAACAAAATCGCTGACGTCTTGAAAAGAAGAAAAAATAGGAATGCTTTTCCATTCTTTATTATTCGAATTATAAAAATAAATGCCTTGATTAGTAGCTATTAATAATTGTTGGTCAGGCGTTTTTATGCTTGCGTGAATAATCGTTTTCTCTTCTTTTGCTAATTGTTCGAATCGGAAAAATATACTTTTATGTTGCCGCTTAATTAAATTTTGATCAGAACCAATTAAATATAAAGCCCCAAAATGATCTTCAAAAATATTGCTAATCTTTGCCTCATTGATTTCTCTAGGATGTATGACTTCTTCTTCTAAAACCGTAAAATGTTGAGAGGCTTCTCTTTGTTTGAAAATTTGTAAACCGCCCTGATACATACTTGCCCAAAGCAAATTGTCTTGATCGACATGCACCCTGCTTAACCAATTGTCTTTTAGCTGAGGATACTGAATACAATGGAAGTCTTGAAAGGCCATTTCTCCTTTTTTAATTAACTCCTTCGTTTGATTAAGTGACCAATTACTTACTGCAATTCCTCCGCTCATTGTGCCGACAATGAGTTGCCCCTGTTGATTAGCTGTTATCGAGGAAATATAATTAGAGGGCAAATGTTTTTTGTTTTTTTTATTAGCTTGGATTTGATAGAAGACGACTTGTTCTTTTTCGACTTGCATTAAAATGAGGCCACCACCATAAGAACCGAGCCAAACATTTCCAAACGTATCTGTATAACTACAAGCCAAAAAACTTTCAGGTATTTTTTCATTTCTAAACGAACGTTGTGCATTAATTTGTTCTTTCCAATGTATAGCTTTATCTTCCTTGATAGATAGAATTTGAATTCCCCAAGCATTGCTAAATGGAGGAGGACTAAGATCACTCCACGAATCAAAACTTCGATTTTGATCGGAAGTATAATGTAAAGAGTAACTCCCTTTTTTTAAATTTAATATATCAAAACAAGCTTTGAAATTATAGTTCGAAGGGTAGTCCTGAATGTCTAAACTGTTAGATGCGTTCATTTCCCAAATACGGGTTCCTTGTGCGTCTTCTATCCATCCATAATCAGTAAACTCTTTAAAGTTTTTTTGAAGATGGCTTTTATCCCAAATCCAAACCATAGACTCTCCTAGGGCCATCAAAAGAATGGATTGATCTTCACTCAGCGTAAATGATCGTGAGGTACGGACTTGGTTTTTGGGTTTTTCAATGGAAGCAATGACCTTTTGTGATTCTTTTATTTTTTCGAAATCATTAAAGAAAGAAGAAGGATAACTTGCCACAGGAATCTTATGATGTTTTAAACTATCTTTTTGTAATAGATCGATTGCCAAAGGATCAAAAGAAAATAAACCCGCATTGGAAACGATCCAGGTTTTATTATTTAATTCAAAAAAATCATAAACGCCAAATTCTGAATGTCCAGTCGTGTTGGGAAAGTTGGTGAAAATGGAGTGCGCTTTGTCAAATTGAGTTAAGCCTTCATACCGTTGCCCAAGCCATAATTTATTCGATTGATCTTCGTGAATAGCAATTACTTGCAAGTTTTTTAATTGGGGATCGGAAAACGTTTTCGTATGGGTTCCATCATAACGCACCAATCCATCTTGGGTGCCAATCCAAACAAAACCAGCTTGATCTTGATGAAAAGAATAGGGCGTCTCATACCACAAAGCTTGATTCTTTCCATGAACTGATTCGAAAACAATCGATTGTCCCCAAAGCGCATGACAAAGCATGAAAAACAAAATTGCAATATGAAAAATACGAACCATAATTATATACGCATCGCTAAATAAGTCAATGTTGTGAATTACATAAGTACGAGGACAAAATAAATGATATTTCCATTCATTAAGTATTGATTTAGTTTGCCCTAGTACTTAATATTAGTAAAACACTTTAATTTAATAATTAGATACCTAAAAGAACGATTTGTGTTGTTCATTAAAAATCGTTTTTTTATGCAATAAAATCGGGTGCTAAAAGAATAAAGATAATAAAGCCTACCGAATATTCCATCGGTAGACTTTTATTAAAAAATACCTATTGGAATTTTGACTTATTGAATAAGTAATTTCCCTTTGAGTACGATTCCTGTTTTACTTTTAAGACAGAAAAAATAAATTCCAGTAGCTAATTCATCTCGACGAATTAAATATTGATTGTCATTAAACCAAAGGCTGTTTCTTACCTGTTGACCTTGAGGCGTATAAATCGAAAGTTGGTGTGCCTCGTATTGTGGATTATCAAAAGTCAATAGCGCTTGATCAGAAAACGGATTGGGACCGATCTGCCAATCTGTAGATGGAGTTGGGGCTTCGGTAGAAGTGGTGGTATTACAAACCTGACCGTAGAAATGTTCATAATTAAAACCTGCAATAAAATTAGGTAATGACATAGAACATTGATTGCCATTTAAAGAAACGTAGTTGCTGATATAATTGCAGTTTACGCCAGTTAAATCTGGATTGGCAATTACAGAAACAGTATTGGAATTTCTTTTTGCTACATACAATTTATAATCAGGGCCTAATTGCATCCCATATGCACTCCAGCTTTGCGGATAATTGCTATAGTGTGCTACAGTATATTTAGACGCAAGAATATTGGGCGCAAGCAAATCGTATTGTTCAATTCTTGGATTCCAAGTATACGAGAGATATAGAGTAACGGACTCTGCACCAAAAGCCACTCCATATACATGTTCTTGGCCTGAGGCAATAAGTATAGGATTTGAAACAATACCTGTCAAATTATCAAAATCAAATAACTCCGCAATGGAAGGATTGCGATTGGACATTGCATAGGCGATCTTGCTGCCATCGGGAGAAAATTTCATTTCACCAACCGCAGCGTCACTGCTTGTTGGAAAATTAGGCGCATTATGCGCAGTGCCAATAGTGGAGGTTACAGGGCTGTTACTTAATCCATTTGCAGTAAGTAGATAGGCTTTGAAATTAGATGTTCCATATTCATGTACCATAATCCAATAATCTTCTCCACCAAAATGACGTACGGCAGCCAATTTTTCAGAGACTGGATTTTCAATTAAGATATTTTTTTGTCCTGGAATAATGTCCCCTTTCCCATTATTCAAACAACGATCAATAATTGAATATCGAAATCCATTTTGTAAATTATTCGTATAGCTGTCTGTGGTAAACAAGTAAAAATATCGAAGGCTTCCAGGTAATGGCACAATTAAAGAAGATTGAGTAGAAGAGGCATCGCCCATCAAATTATTGCCATTGGGTAAAACTTGGTGATTACCATCCCAAACTTTTTCTCCATTACTATAAAATAATAAATTACCTGTACTGTCTGCAATAGAAGTTGTCCCTTCTGCATGATCGGGTGGATCTTGAGGATTAATACTTACTAAATAAGTTTGTCCTCCATTTAATGCGATAGGAGAGGAGCCTTGAAAAAAGTCCAATCCAGCACCATTTCCAAAATGCCATTTTCCTCCAATTCCATATTGGGCAGTAGCTACATTCGCTATTAGTAATCCCGTACTTAAGATTAACCAAAAAAGGATTTGTTTTGTTAAATTTAAAGTTGAATCTTTCATTATTTATGTGGTTTTATTTTTAAAATTTTTATCTAATTATTTATTGATACTTCAAATGTAAAGGGAGAAAAGGAGCTTGTACAATCTGTTGAGCAAACGGTCATTTTGAATGTCTAAACGGAATAATTCCTTTTGAGGTGAACCCGAAAAAGCTTGAGAAAACTATAGTTTATACCATTCATCCTAAAAAATCGACGGTTGAGTAAGTCCTTTTTGTACTTTAAGTAAAAGGAACTCATTTTTGAAATAAAAAAGATGAGACACCTTACCTGTTTACTATGGATTCTAATTTTAGGAAATACACTTTATGCTCAACATCTAATTGAAGGAAAAGTATCTGATGGCTCCCAACCATTACAAGGCGTTACGGTATTCTTTCCTGAATCCTTTGAAGGAACTCAAACGGATTCGATGGGCTATTTTTCATTTAATACTTCATTAGAAGAAACGCAATGGTTGCATTTTGATTATCTAGGATTTCGTCCAGATTCTTTAAAAATTGACTTAGGCGCTGCTCCTGTTTTTGTAGAAATGATGCTCAAAACAGGGACTAGCGATCTACTCGAAATTGTGGTTTCGGCGGGGACTTTTGAAGCAAGTGATACCCGTAAAACGGCAGTGCTTACTCCTGTAGATATTGTTACTACAGGTGCTTCTGGAGATATAGCAAGTGCCTTAAGTATTTTGCCTGGGACTTCGGTAGCTGGAGAAAGCGGAGCACTTATTGTACGCGGTGGCGCCGCTTCGGAAACACAAGTCGTGATCAATGGTTTACGTGTACCCAAATTTTATTCAGGTTCTATTCCTGATGTAGCTGCAAGAAGTCGTTTTAATCCTTTTGATTTTAAAGGCTTGTCTTTTGCTACAGGTGGATTTTCTGCAGAATATGGAGAAGCATTAAGTGCAGTACTTTCATTAAAAACCAATGGCCTCCCAGAGAAAAGTCGATGGTCTATTGGATTAATGAGCCTTGGTGCAAATGTAGCGTATACACATCGGTATGGAAACCAAGCCATTTCTTTAAGTGGCACATATACGAACATCAGTCCATACCTCGCCTTATCAAAAGAACGAAAAAACTTTCCTCAAAAACCACAAAGCACCGCCTTACAATTGGGCTATTGGAATGAAGGGGAAGATGGAAGGATATTAAAAGCTTATGCTCAATTTGGAGCCGATCGTATGGAAACTCAATTTGTAGAAGATGTTCCTTTTTATGGAACAGAAAAATTGGGATTAAAAAATAATAATATCTACAGCCAATTAGAATATCAACTTCCAGCCAAAGGAAATGGATTGTGGCAAACTGCACTTTCTTTTGGTTTAGATCAAGATAAAATTGAAGTAGACCAAGGTACAAAATTAGTCACCCAACAAGATGCGCAATTTCGAATTAAACGGAGTGGAGAATGGAAAGATCGACTGGTATGGATCACTGGGGGAGAATATGCTTTCCAATATAAACAGTTTGGATTTGGCGAAAGACCAATGCCTATCTTTTCAAAAAGTACCGATCATTATGCCGCATTTTTTGCAGAAACTTCTTGGGCTATTTCCAATAAATGGATGTGGCGAGTAGGGATGCGATTGGATCATTATGGAACAAAAAATATTTATCCAGCACCACGAATGTCTTTAAATTATATCATAGATAAACAACAACAATTGGGTATTTCTGGAGGTTGGTTTAATCAAAAAAATGAACTAGAAAATATTGACTTGATCGCTTCCGAAATTGCTCCCGCAGCTGCTCAACATTTGATGTTAACTTACCAAGGTAAATGGGAAGGTCGGGTCATTCGATTAGAGTCATATTATAAAAACTATAATCGTTTAGCGTTGATTGAAGATGGAAATTATAATCATCAAGGAAGTGGCTTTGCTTCTGGAGTGGACTTGTTTTTTAGAGAACGAAAATTAATAAAACAAGGTGATATTTGGATGAGTGCGAGCTATGTAAAAAGCCAAAGAAAATGGGAAACCAATACCCTCTTATCTAATACGCCATTCTCTCCTGAGTTTAGTTTGGCTACCGTATACAAACACTTTTTTCCAAAACAACGACTTGGAATCGCCTTAACGTATCGTATGAATACTGGACGGTTTTACGACAATCCTAATCAACAGACGGCTTATGATTCTAAAGCACCAATCTATCATGACCTCAGTGCGAATTTGAGTTATCTTACAAATATTCGTGGACATTTTACCGTGATTTTTGCTTCTATTAATAATGTAACGGGTCATGATCAAATACATACTTATCGCTTTAGTCAATCGCCAGATACTATGGGAAATTATGCACAAAAACCTGTACAAAGTATTCTACCACGTTTTCCATTTGTAGGCATTTTTATGACTTTAAATGAGAAGAAAGAAAGTTTTTCAAAAGACGATCTATAAATCGAGTAATTCCGTCCTACGATTCATCCCGAAAATTCGACGATTCAGTCAGAATGAATTGTGAAAGCCTTGAATACCTTGCATCTTTGAAGTATCAAATCAGAAACAATAATTTTAAAAAAAACAAAAAAATAATAATTATGAAAAATCTATTCATCGTCATTGCATTATGTACATTTAGTATTTCTCTATCCGCTCAAGCCAAGTGGGAAAAAGCATTGAAGACTAATTTAGCTAAAGCAGAACAAACGAAAAACGTAGAAGAATTAAATGTCGTTACCGCAGGAATTGAGCGAATCGCTTTATCCAAAAAGAATGAATACCTTCCTGCTTATTATACCGCATTTTACAACTTACAAATGCATTGGAGAACAGACGGAGGATGTGAAACATGTGTAGAGAAAGCCAATGAAATGTTGACGCAAGCAGAAGCGGCTGAAGACAATGATGAGATCATGGCATTAAGAGGATATTATTACCAAGCGAAGTTAACTTTAGATTATGGTAAAGCTCCTTACTACAGTCGAAAAGCGAATGAATTATTACAAGGCGCTATTGGGAGAAATACATCAAATCCACGAGCGTATTATTTACTTGGGCAGTTAACCTATTATACACCAGAAGTATTTGGTGGAGGGAAAGAAAAGGCGATGCCTTTATTAGATAAAGCAGGGGAGTTGTTCAAAGCAGAAACGGTTTCTAATGAATTAGCACCAAGTTGGGGCCAACGCGATTTAGATCGTTTTTTAAGCACAATGAAATAAAAATAAATAGACGCATCCATGAGTTAATAACTCATGGATGCGTTTTTAAGTAATTCAAGCAAAAAATAATATAAGCTGCGGATCAAGTCATTAAAAATGATTAATTTGATCCATTGCTTTTTTACTACGCTTTTTAGTCAAGCTAATTTATGTCTACATCTATACTAAGTCCGAATATAAAAAGAATATTAATAGGCTTTTTGGTTTGTTTAGCTGTCAGTATATTCTTTATGTTTTTAAGTTGTAAAAACTGTTTTACTGACTTAGAAACGATGGTCAAGTTTTTATTGATAAGTATGCTTTGGGGAATGTCGCTTTTTTTAAGTTGTGCCTATAGCAATCAATGGTTGGCGAAAAAAATCAATTGGTTAGAACGACCTTGGACTTCGTTCTTTATTGTATTTACCGCAAATATAATAGTTACTGTTTTGGTGGTATCAATTGTTGCCTATGTTCAAATTGTATGGATCAGCGGAAATACTTTTGATATTTTTTGGAAAAATCTAACCTTTAATAATTATGCTTTTACTTTAATCGTTGCATTATTTATTACCAGCATTTTTCACAGCGCTGGCTTTTTAAGCGTTTGGAAAGAAAGTATGCTCAATGCAGAGCGTCTTAAACAAGCACATTTACAAAGTCAATTAGAAACTTTAAACAGTCAGGTAAATCCTCATTTTTTATTTAATAGCTTGAATGTGTTGAGTACTTTAGTCCGTAAAGATGTGGACAAAGCCGATCAATTCATTCATCAATTGGCTACGGTATACCGCAATCTTTTAGATACAAGAACGGAAGAATGTGTCACTTTAAAAAGAGAACTTAAATCGCTTGAAAGTTACCAAGCACTTTTGGAAACGCGCTTTGGTGATCGCCTACAAATTGTGCAAGAATTGCCCGCAAATGAAAATCATTTTATTGTCCCTTTCGCTTTGCAATTATTATTGGAAAATGCCGTGAAGCACAACAGTTCTACCAAAGATAAACCTTTAGTGGTAAAGATGTATATCGAAGGTGATTTTATCTGTGTGGAAAATAATAAACAAGCCTTGGTTCATGAAGTAAGCAAAGGCGGTATAGGATTGAAAAATTTACATGATCGATATCATTATTTAAATGAAGGAAAAATAAAGGTGGAAGAAGATAACCAAAACTTTAAAGTGTCTTTGCCACTTATTACTGACTAAGTAATCGACCAAATGAAACTATATTTAATTGAAGATGAACCGTTGGCTATGGAGCGCATTGAGTTGCTTCTTGAAGATTACAACACGCATCCTTTTGAGATTGTCGGGCGTGCAGAAAGTGTAGTTGAAGCAGTAGCGTTTTTAAGCGAAAACCAACCTGATTTATTGCTCTGTGATATTCAACTAGCGGATGGTTTGAGTTTTACTATTTTTGAAAAAACGAAGGTTTCTTGCCCTGTTATTTTTACCACTGCTTTTGAAGAATATGCATTAAAAGCCTTTAAGCTTAATAGTATTGATTATCTTTTAAAACCCATTCAAAAAACAGAATTATTTGCGGCGCTAGATCAATTTCATTCACAACAAAAACCAGCTTCGCCAAGTGTAGAGATCAACCAAGCCCTTTTTGCGGAGGTCGCTAATTTGTTGCAAAATAAATTTAAGACGCGTTATATGGTTAAACTTAATGATCGTATTATTCCCGTAGCGGTGAGTGATATTCGTTATGTGAAATCCGAACATAAAATCACCTGGGCCTTTACCCATACGGGCAAAAAATATCCATTGGATGAAACGATGGATCAAGTCGAATCATTTATTGATCCACAGCGATTTTTTAGAGTCAACCGCGCCTACCTAATTAGCATAGAAGCAATCGAACAATTAATAATGTACAGCAATTCACGTTACAAGGTTATTTTGAAAAACGGAGATCCCAATGACGAAATCATCGTGTCAAGAGACCGCGTTGGACGATTAAAAAAATGGTTGTCCACGTAGAGGCGGATTGCAATCCGCCTCCACAGCCCCCCAATCAAGATTCCCCTCG
>JAHDCJ010000134.1 GCA_020629935.1 Saprospiraceae bacterium
GCTTCCCTAAATCACACCCCATCAAAACCAACCTATCCCATTGTTCCCCCAAAGCGAATGATTATTCGCTTTGGGGGAACAATGGAGCTCAGGCAAAATCATTTTACATTACATTTCGTTGGTCTTCTTTAAAGCCCATGCGTAGCTAATCGCTACCAACATCACGGCAATATAAAATACGATGGCTTCTAAAGAGCTATCGGAGGTAGTCGGACTAAATTCTAGTCCGTAATGTTGTACCAACAAGGGAATGGCTAATTCAATCATACCATGTCGGATCGAGAAAGCCACGAGCATGATGCTCATGGCTTTGACAATAGGATAAGTCGGACCAATCGCTACATGGCGTTTTACTTTCAAAAATCGTTTGGCTATATAATAAGTTAAAATAGTCAAGATAATCACCCAAGTATACACTAGGGAAAAATATTCTAAAGTTGTCATTGTAATTTGGAATAAGTGCGTGCTCACTTACACATCGAACGGCTGTGAATTTTTTGCCTCGCAATGAAAAAATAGTTAGGGTAGTTCTTGGGTTAGGAATTCGATAAATCGAATTCCTAAAAGCTCGGCGAGTCTTTTCGACCGACAGGAAAAGCGTCGGTCGAAGGACAGAAACAATAAATTTTAACGATCGTATTTTTGGAGTGATAACGATTCAATTAAAGCAATCAATTTTTCGGCGTAAGTGGGACTTGTGGCATAACCGGCTTTCTTCAAACCAAAAGCCCAAGCTTTATAATTTCGTCCTTCTTTCAACAAATGTCGATAACGTTTATTCATGAGCAATTCGCTATGGTCTCGGAAACTATGCCAAGGCGAATCGTATTTTTTAAAGAAGTCTTTATGGTGATCATCGTTAAAATTTGAACAATGATTTTTAGGGCATTTTTTTGAAAAACATTTAATGCCAAAATGATTGTTGTTTTCACGAGAAAGTTTACTTTCTCCAATTCCACTTTCTAAAATTCCTTGAGCCAAAGTAATGCTCGCAGGAATTCCATATTTTTTCATTTCGGCCACGGCCAAAGATTCAAAGCGCTTCACATAATCCATTTTTTTATTATACGCGGCTTGCTCTTTTTTAGACATCGCTCGTTTAGATTTCTTTGAAGAGGTATCAATAAAAGATGCCGTTTCTAAAAATCCAGATTGAGTTTGGCCATTGGATTTCGCTTCCTTATCTTTAGGATGAACATTCGCATCAGTATTCATGTTAAATTGTATACTAAAGTTTTTCTGGGAAATAAAGAAAAGGAAAAGTCCCAAAAAAAAGATTTTAAAATACGTGTGATCTACCACTTTTTTTGCTTTTTGAAAATGGTTACGCGTTTTTTCTCGAAGAATGATAATTTGATTTTGCTCTTTCATAATTTGCTGTTTATATAATATAACAACAAAATAAAACAAAATGTTTCAATAAGTCAAATTATTTACAACTTTTTGTTTATAAAATTTGAAACAAAAAACCAAATCGCCTTATTATCAAGCATTTAAAAAAGAAATTTCTCTTTTTTAAATGCTTGATAATACGTAAAAACTGTACAAAAACACCCTCGAACAAACCAAATTGTTTTAAAAATTACTTTCAATGGATAAATACTTAAAAGAATTAGATCAAAATACACAAGCTTTTTTAAAGCTATTCCACAATCATCCTCAAGAAACATTTGAAGCTTTTCCTGACCCACAGACCTGGAGCGCTTTAGGTAATCTAGAACATCTCCTTATTTCCGAAAAAGGAATCATCGCTTTTATGGAACGTAATGCGCCTAGACAAGGGAAATATAAACAGAACCTAAAAACGAAAATCAAAGGAAAAGTTTTAAATGCCATTCTAAAATCTCCAATTAAAATAAAAGTTCCTGTTGATGTGCTCTCTCCTAAAAACGAAACCTCTTTTGAAGACTTAAACAAGGAATGGACTTTAACTCGTAAGCGATTACTCACTTATGCTAGCGATTTCCCTGAAGACAAAAAAACATACACCGTTTTTAAACATCCTATTGCTGGGCCACTGACCTTAACACAAACTATTCAATTTATCACCTTACATATTGCTCGTCATCATCGACAAGCAATGCGCGCAATTAAAGCCGTAAACAAATAAAGCCTTCGATTCTTTGAATCGAAGGCTTTATTTGTAGAAAGTGATTAATCACCTACTTTATACTATTTCCATTCAAAGGTATTGATAATATGAACAATATCTTTCTTGACAAACTCTACAATTGGTTTTAAAGAATCTGCATTGGGTCTAGCATTAAAATACAAAGCGCCTCGTAAAAAGTGATCCGTACTATCCGTTAGGAAAAATTGAAATGGAGAAGCTACCGAGCCTTCTATTTCTAATATAACTCCTTTGGCTCCCGAATTGGTTTGTACCACATAATCATTTATGTAATCCGCTCTTACGGAGTGTTGGTTCGCTAAACCATAAGTATCATGAATTAATTTATCTAGCTTATTTTTTTCATTGAGTGGCTTATAGCTACAATGTATCGTTCCATTCAAAGATGGAATTTCTAGATTAAACCAACAAGGATCTTCTGGCTTTTCATCAAAAAATAAAGTATCCTGTACCGTAATGGCATAGGCTGGTTTTTCAAACCGAAAATAACAATAATCGGTATCAAATTTATCATACTTCTTTTCTGGATAAACTACTTTAGGATATCCTTTAGGCTTAGGAACAAAAGTACGCTCTCCTCCACAGGAAAATAAAAGTCCAACTAAAACCAATAATAAAAAAATCTGTTTACTCAATTTGTGCCTTGCTGTCTTTGCTCGATTTGAAAAATCGAGCAAAGGGGTTATTAATTTATATTATCCAATGTTCTTTTAACGCAAAATTTCAATTAATCGTGTGCCACCTTTAGTCTTTTCTTCATTTAGTATACGAAGATGATATAATCCTGCTTCAATAGCACTTACATCAAATTGATTGTTGGTGGTCAAATCTTGTGTAGTTTCCCAAATTAATCGCCCACTCATATCGGTAATTTGTATTTGGTAAGTCGTTCCTATTTCAATATTGTCCAAGTTTAGATTGAGTTCATGTTTTACTGGGTTTGGAAAAACATGCATATCATTCGCAATATTTTCTATTTCATTTACTCCTACAGGAATAGATCGTTTATATTGTACATTAGTAAATAAACCGAAATCCGCAGATTGATAAGACAAGATAGGCTCTTTAAAATCCGAAGCATAAAAATGCTCGTAATCAAAAGTTTGAGTTCCCGTTTGTAAAATTGATGGAGGAATTAAACTCGTAAGATCTACCCAAAAAGAAGTCACAGGAGTAGATACTAAAGCTTCTAAAGCGACATTAGCCACATCCATTTGACTTACACGAAGTACATCTGCACTTCCTCCTGGAGTGGTCATATTTCCCCATGCATCTACCGATTGATTTTGCTCAATTTGATAACTTACGCGAATAGAATCTATCGTAGATCCAGGAATAGGATTTACACTATTAATGACATCAGTAATCGCTTGAGGCAGTACATTCAACCCAGCAGCTACGCCAAAGGAAGCATCATCAGAATAGACATCATTATACTGCATTGGTGCTCTTCGTACAATTGCTGGATCAATGAGTCGGGTAGAAAATGGCAAAGCCAGACCCGCAAATTCACCAGATACGCCAATGACCTCAATCGAATTGGGATTGACTTTTGCATAACCATCAAAACCAAAAAAGTCAACAACAATATCAGCATCTGGAAAATCAGCGCCCGCACTTCCACTACTTGCTGGAACAATTGCCTGGTCCTGATCTAAGCCTCCAGTAAGGGATTCATAATTCCAAGTTTGATTAGGGCCTGCTAAGGTAGTGGTAATGGCCACGTCTACAGGAACCGCAGCAATTTCCAACACATCACCCGCTGCTGGCAAGGTCGTTGTGTTTACAGTAATTTGTGCAAAGGAAGACCAAACCATTGCTAAACAAAAGAAAAGAGTGCATACATTTTTCATAAGATTTAGGTTTAAATTGTGAAGGTTAAAACGGGGTGTGTTGGGTTACCTAAAGGTTATAATCCATATTTATCTACTAAATATACCATGGCAGTCATTGCCGCAGCGCCTAGCAATAATTCGCGTTTATTTACATTTTCAAAGTTATCATTAGGGGCATGGTGGAAATCAAAGTATCGTTGTGAATCTGGGTATAATCCCATCAATAATCCCATTTGTGGTTTCAATCTACTTATGTCTGCACCACTTCCACCGCCTGCTTTGATTTCAATTCCAAAGGGAGATAATAGACTTTCCCATTTTTTTACAATGGCTAATTTGGGTTTGTACACTTTATCATCCGCTTCTGTCGTAAATCCTCTTGGAGTAAATCCACCTCGATCTGACTCTATGGCTAGAATGTGTTTTTCAGGAATAGCATTTGAAACTTCGGCATATTTTTTTGCGCCAGCTTGGCCATTTTCTTCATTCATAAACCAAACGCAACGTAAGGTGCGTTTGGGCTTATATCCCATTTTTTTCAAATTATAAATTACATCTAAGGCTTGTACCACTCCTGCCCCATCGTCATGTGCTCCTTGGTTCACATCCCATGAATCTAAATGGCCGCCAACTAAAATAATCTCCTCTGGAAATTCGGAGCCTTTGATTTCTCCAACTACATTATAAGAGGTTTTATCGCTAAGTTGTCGACAAGTAGTACGTACATATACTCGTACTTTTTCTCGTTGGACTAAACTCGACAAAAGATCAGCATCATTGGTACTAATCGCTACAGCAGGAATTCGATTTTGTCCTTCTTCAAAAATAGTTACGCCACTATGAGGTACATCATCTTGTTTGGTGGTCATAGATCGAACGATAGCCGCTACTGCACCTAATTTCTCTGCTTCTTTGGGTCCATATACTCGTTGATCTACGGCGCCACCATAAGCAGCAAAGGTATTGATTTGTAAAGGATCTAACGGTCGATTATAAAAAACAATTTTACCTTTTACTTTTGCAGGATCTAAGGCTTTGAGTTCATCCAAACTTTTAACTTCTATGACTTCTGCCGATAGGCCCAATTTTCCAGAGCTTCCTGAAAAGCCCAAAGCAATACCATTTAATTCTTGAGTACCAACGGTTGAAGAACCGACAATTCGCACAATTTCTTTTTCTCCACGTTCCCAATGTGGCACTTGACATTCTTGGAGATATACTTTGTCAAATCCTAAGGTGTCAAACATTTGTTTTCCGTACTCTACTGCGGCAGCAGCTCCTGCGGTTCCACTCAATCTTGGCCCAACTTTTAAGCATAGATGTCGCAGCCATTCATAAGCTTGTCCTTCCTGCAAAGCAGTGTCATAAATTTTACGAATTTCGAAGGCATCTTCATCCGTTTGTGCTTGGATAGAAGTCGCAAGAAGTAAGAGTAGAAAAAAGGCTAGGCTATTTTTTTTCATGTGTTTTGATTTTATACTTTGCAAAATAATAAATATCCATTAAAAAAGTATCCTAACAATTTTATAACTTGATAAATTGAACCTTTGATTTATTTAATAAGAATGCTTAAATTGGAAAGTCCCCGTCTTTATTTTATTTCAACTCAAGCAAAAATAATACATGCATAGACGCAAATTTATAAAACAAAGCATAATTCTTGGTGGAGGATTATTGGCGCTTCCCGTATTCTCTTCAGCTAAAACCAATTCCAAATTTAAGGGGACGACGATAATTATTGGTGCGGGTGCAGCGGGTCTTTACGCGGGTAAAAGACTCCAAGAGTCTAATCATTCCGTGCAGATTTTAGAGGCGAGTGCTGGCATTGGTGGTCGATTAAAAAAGTTGGAAGGTTTTATGGATTATCCTATTGACTTGGGTGCACAATGGATACATGGACAACATGCATTGACAAAAAAACTTGCAGAAGACAAAGGCATTACTCCTGTTAAAGAAGAATTTAAATTTCGACATGTTTGGTATAAGGAAAAAATGAAACCACGTGTTCCACTTCGCTTTTCTGAGTTTTATTTAAGTTTACATATGGGTAAATCCAAAAAATTCCCAGACATTTCTTTAAAAGATTATGCGATGCAAGAGGGGCATGAATCTACTTTAAATTTAGTAGAAGCTATTGCTTCTGAAACAGGTACTTCTGCCAATCGTTTATCTGCACATTATTATGTAAAAGAATTAAAAAATTGGGACAGTGGAAATAAAGATTATTATTTAGAAAATACTTATTTCGATTTAATCAATGAATATTGGGCAAAACCACTGAAACCGCATATTCAATTAAATACGGTAGTTACTCGTATAGATTATTCACAAAGCAAAATAAAAGTGTTTGATAAAAATGGAAAATCATATGAAGCCGACAAAGTGATTATTGCTGTGCCCATAACTATTTTACAAAAAGGAATGATTGAATTTCATCCTAAACTTCCTACCCTCCAAACCGAAGCTTTTAATAAAATAAAAATGGATGCAGGTATAAAATTATACCTCAAATTTAAACAACGTTTTTTTGAAGGCTCTATTATGGGCACCAGTAAAGTGCCTTATTATATTGATATCGATAAAAACAAAACACATAAAGATCAAGTCTTGATTTCTTTAATAATGGGCGAACAAGCCGAATACATTTCCTCTATTGGAGAGCTTCAAGCTACAGAAGAAATTTTAGAGGAATTGACCACACTTTTTGGCCCTGTGGTTAGAGAAAATTTTAATGGCGCTTATTTTCAAAACTGGACTAACGAACCTTTTATACAAGGCGCTTATTCTTATCAAGGCATTGGTGTAGGCGATGCAAGAACAATAGCTAGTCGTCCCGTCAATCAACAATTATTTTTTGCTGGAGAGGCATTTAATTTGAATGGGAATTATCAAACGGTGCATGGTGCAGCAGAAACAGGTTTAGAAGCCGTACAAGCCATCCTATCACAAAAGTAGATTATTAGCTAAAAAACTCTTAATTTGCGCATTATAAACCATCAACAATGACTGTAGAACAATTTTTTAGCTTTATCTCCCAAAAACCCGCTTTACTCATTACTTACTTTATTGCTTTGCCTGCAATTGCTTTATTGCTTTGGCTTTGGGGAGAAGGTAAAGGCCATAAACCGCCTTTAAATTACGTCTATAGTGTCTTAGTTTATTTGGTTTGCGTGCCAGGTATTTTGGCCTTCACTTTCAACATTTATTTGTTTTTATTTGAACGCGCTAGTATTTATCAAATGAATATCTACACACAGATTTTCCCCATTCTTTCTATGATTTTAACTTTAGTTTTTATTCGTAAAAATGTCGAGTATCAATACATTCCAGGCTTTAGTCGGCTTTCTACTTTGCTGCTAGTTATTGGAGCGATCATGATGATCTTATGGTTCTTACATAAGACGCATATCTTTGCCGTAACGACCTTCCCCATCATGGCTTTGGTGCTTGTCTTTTTTGCTGCCTTGGCCGTTATTATGTTTGGAACGAAAAAAGTATTTAAATAAATAATTATTAAATAAACGCAAGAAGCCGAATTCCTTGAAAGGCATTCGGCTTCTTGCGTTTCAAATATTTACCTAACGATTTTGGCGTTGCTGTTGACGCATACGCTCTCTAGGGTTTTGATTTATTTTATATAAAAAGCTTAACGCAAATCTTGGCCCATAACGTCTTCCTCTTTGTTCAATTTGATACGTAGCCGTTTTTATCTCTGCTCTTCTTACTCTTGAATCGAGTACATTAAATGCACTAAATCCTACATTGATTTTATCTTTCATAAAGTTTTTACTCAACCCGAAACTTAAGGTATGGCTTGACAAGTATTTAATATTTGCACTTTGTTCTGCGCCTTGAAAATCAAAGACGGTTTGGATTTGAAAATCTTTCCAAAGACGTAAGCTTTTAATAAAACGCATACTCCATGTGGTTCCTTCTGTGTCGATAAAACCATTCACTTCATTTCCTTCTTCTGTAAAATAAAGCACATTAAATTCTCCCATCAAGGTTAAGGTTTTGTGGGCTTGATATCGAAGCGACAAATCTCCTCCCACTTCTGATCGCTTGTCTACATTGATTGGTTGAAACACAAAATTATTATTGGCATCTTCAAATAGAATATTTTGAAATGGGGCTTGGGTATGTTTATAATAAAGCGAAGGATTGATCGTGATTTTTTCAAAAATACTCAAGGTAGAAAGTTCCACTCCATCCGTAAAAGAAGGATCTAAATTTGGATTTCCAATCTCTTGTACATTAAAATCTTTAATGGAATTAAAAGGATAAATATCCCAAAGGCTTGGTCGATTAATTCTTCTTGAATAGGTCAATTGCATACTATGCTTTTCGGCCAAAGGATAAGATAAATGAACAGAAGGAAATACGTTCACATAAGATCGTTTGGAAGAATAACTATCTTCCTCATCTTCAGTTTTTACAAAGGTAGATTCTACGCGAAGTCCCAACATATATTCTAGTTTTTTTATCGAACTGCCATACTGCGTATATGCGGCACCAATCTTTTCTCCATAATTTAACTTATTGTCTATTTGATTAAAGACGGTCCATTCTTCTTCTAAAAATGTTTCTGCGAGATAATCATTTTTCACAATTCGATTTTCGAATTTAAGTCCAAATTCCATCTCTCCTTTTTTCTTTAAAGGTAAAGTCATATCGGTTTCTACTACATAATCTTTACTGCTCGATTTTGAGGTGGTTCGTAAAGCTTCGGCGACTCCTGTGCTTAATCCATCACCAGAAGAACTCAAATCCCAATCTTTGGTGCTATTCCAAAAATCGTTTTGAAAACTTACTTCCCATTTACGTCCTTCTTGTTTAAAGGTCTTCGTATAATTAAATTCAAGTTGGTTGTAGTTTCTATTTTCTACTGAATTACCTACACGTAAAATGCCCAGACTAGGCTGGCCTTCATCTTGTAATGCATAAGTCAATTCGGTATAGTCGGTGTCTTTTGTTGCACTCCGATAGTAGGCTGCAGTAATGGTGTTTTTATCATTAAGGTAATAATCCATTCCAAAGTATCCTGAACGGCCATCATCATGACGATCTTCAATTTCATCTTGATTTAAAAACTGTGTTGTCCCCAATAACGTTCGTTCTTGTCGAGTAGAATAAAGACCATTATAATCGGAATATCTCCAACGCAAATTGCTAAATAAATTTACTTTTTTGCTTTTATAGCTTACCCCAGGATGCACGACGTAATTTGCAGGAATTCCCGCAGTTAAACCAAGTTGTCCACTAAATCCAGATTTCATATTTTTCTTCAATATTATATTTATGATACCTGCGGAACCACTTGCATCAAAACTTGCAGAAGGATTCGTGATCACTTCCACACGCTCAATATTATCACTTGGTATTTGATCTAAAGCATTATTCATCGTCATACCCGAACGTCTTCCGTTAATCAAAATTTGAACTTGACTATCTCCACGAAGGGTAACCGTGCCATCGGGCTGAACAGCCACTTGCGGCACTTGACCTAATACTTCCACCGCTGACCCGCCTTGAGTCAAAGCATCTTTTCCTACCTCAAATATTTTTTTATCTAAACGTAAACTATATTTAGATTTTTCGGCAGTCACCAACACCTCTCCCAATTGTTCACTATCTTCTTTTAAGATTACGGTACCTAAATCAAGTTTTTCGTTTTTCTTTTTAATTTCAATCGTTTGGTTGATCGTTTGAAAACCTAAATATTGAAATTCTAATTGAAAAGACCCTACAGGTATTTTATCAAGATTGAAAGCTCCAAGATCATCGGTGATGCAACCTTGAAGTAATTCTTTTTCCATATTAAAAAGACTCACACTAGCATAAGGGATGGCTTGATTGGTTTCATCAAATAGTAAACCCGTAATTTTTGCATTCCCTTCTGACTGGGCAAAGAGGAAGGATACATTAATAAGTAAATAAAAAATGAAAACGATCTTTTTCATAAGAATTTGGTTTTTAATTTTTTTAATAAATCGGCTCATGTCCGCACTTGATATTACAAGTATAGTCGATTATCTTGCAGAAGTAAAGCAAACACTTGTCAACTGCTCATAGTCCTTTTCAACGGTATGCAAGTCCATCAATATTGTCTTATCTTTACCATATGAAATGGCGAAACTTTATAAAAATCATTAGCTTTAGCTTACTCGGATTAATCCTAAATAGCTGTTCTCCACCAGATCAAAAAATCTACTCGATCAGTTCTGTTGGTCGAGCTGGTGATGACCTTTCTTGGAAAGCAAAAAATCTAGATGAAACAGATTGGAATCAAGCAAAAGATCTTGAAGAACATCCTATTTTTTGGATTCGATCAACAACTGAATTTCCTATAACTGATGTTCCTTATAAAAACATGGGTATTAAGATTGGTGCCACTGGAGCCTATGAAGCTTATTGGGATGGTCAATTCATTGGGTCTAATGGTGAATTACAAACAGCAACGAAAAAAGAAGTGCCTGGCAAGTATCAATTTTACTTGCCATTACCCGACTCATTAGCTCAACCAGGCACTCATGTCTTAGCCTTAAGAATGACTAAAGCCTCTCCTACTCCCGGGCTTCATGTCTACTATATGATTGACGATTATTTTGAACTAACCCGAAGTCCATTACAGGTAAGTAAATATATGTTTATGTTGGCTGGTGCGTTTTTATTGACGGCCGTTTATTTTTTCTTTGTTTTTCTTTCGAATAAAAAAGATGTATCGATTCTTATTTTCAGTTTTATCTGTCTTATTTTCTTAGCCCTTTTATTGATGGAATATTTAAAATTCTACTACCAATATACCTATCCTTTTCAGCGAACCCGTTTAGAGATTATTGGTTATTGCCATTTGCTGCTGACTTTTTTGATTCCACTATTTTTTATGATTCAATTTTCTTTCCCTTGGAAAAAACTGGTCTTAGCTTTACTTGGAATCACCGTTATCATTTTAGAATATAACTATCATTACTCTTTTGATTGGATTGCCAAGATGCATAATCTGTTGATGTGGATTTGTTCTTTTGGAATTATCGTTTATGCTTCCTTCAAAAAAACGAAAGGAGCCTTAGTCGTACTATTGGGTTTTATATTGAGTATGATGGTTGTCTTTTTTATGCCTTATTTTTATTTTTACTTTCATTTTATATCTCCATTTGATGTAAGTTTATTTATTGGTTTTATCTTGATCATTATTTCGATGCTCTATGTAATGAGTGAACGAAAGAAAGAAGAGCGCTTGGCTTATGAAGCATCTTTGGTCGTTTCAGAACGATTAAAAAATGAATTATTAAAGAAAAACATTAAGCCACATTTCATTATGAACACCTTAACTTCGCTAATTGATTGGGTGGAAGAATCACCCAAAGAAGGCGTTAAATTTATCCATGCCCTAGCAGATGAGTTTGATGTTTTAAATGACATCGCTGATTATAAACTGGTCCCTATTGGACAAGAGATCAAATTATGTACGAGTTTACTTCGGGTAATGAAATACCGAAAAGAAATCATTTATGAATGGAACGACTTCCATATTGATCCCAATGAAATTATTCCGCCTGCGATTATTCATACTGCGGTAGAAAATGGATTAACCCACAGTCTTCCTGGAGAAAATGGTAAGATCATTTTTAATTTATATTTTGAAAAAACAGCATCGCAAAAAACATACACCTTACAAACACAAGCGAAAATCAGAAATCCCCAACCAATGAAAATTCATGCGGCGGAAGATGGTACAGGATTTAAGTATATCAAATCAAGATTACAAGAAAGTTATCCCAATCAATGGGAGTTAGATTCTTATCCAATCGACGGCGGTTGGGAAATAAAAATTAAAATTAAGGGTCAATGAATATATTAATTATAGAAGATGAATCACGTATTGCCAATCGAATAGAGCGCATGTTGCGAAGTATTTTTCCAAAAAATATTTCGCAACTTTCCAAATGCGATTCTTTAGAAACAGGGTTGGATTTTATTGAAAATCATTCTGTCGATTTATTATTTCTAGATTTAAATTTAAATGGAGAAGATGGCTTTGATATTTTAGAAACCGTAGTCGCTGCCCCTTTTCATACGATTATTATTTCTGCTTATAAAGAACGTGCAATAAGAGCATTTGAGTACGGCGTCTTAGACTTTATTCCTAAACCCTTTGATGAAGCTCGATTGGCCAAAGCCTGTATGCGTATTCATCAAAAAGAAGAGAAAAAAGCGCAGGTAAAATTTCTTGCGGTAAAAAAGAAAAACCGTCGATTACTTATTGATATAAAAGATACTAAATATATTCAAGGCGCAGGAATCTACACCGAAATTCATTTGATGAATGGACAAAAAGAAATCCACAATAAAACCTTAGAAAATCTTCAACTTCTTTTACCTGATCATTTTGAACGCATCCATAAATCTTATTTAGTAAAGATGACAGAGGCTAAAGAAATTTTGGTGGAAGCGGGAAGCAAATATAGTTTGATTTTTAAAGATGGCGAACAATTACCTATTGGTCGGACTCGCTATAAAGATCTTCAAGAAAAATGGTTTTCTTAAAAAACATAATCATTTTTCATTATATTTAATCTTATACCCATTTTATTCGATTAAATATTTCCTATTATGAAAGATGTTATACTGCTTGCCCTTCGATGTGTTGTCGCTTTAATATTAGTCCAAACTTTATATTTTAAATTTTCTGGACACCCAGAAAGCGTATACATTTTTTCTACTGTAGGCATGGAACCCTATGGGCGAATTGGTATAGGAATCATGGAACTCATTGCCGCCATTTTAATTTTAATTCCATCAACGATTTGGTTGGGGGCAGGTTTGTCTTTAGGTTTATTAGGTGGAGCTATTTTTATGCATTTGACTATTCTGGGCATTATCGTTCAAGAAGATAAAGGCATCTTATTTACTACAGCCGTAATCACCTTTTTATTAAGTCTTATTGTACTTTGGTTTTATAGAAAAGATATTCCGATTATTGG
>JAHDCJ010000015.1:0-32259 GCA_020629935.1 Saprospiraceae bacterium
CCCAAACAACCCTCACCGCATTCTCCGCCCAATTCGACTCCTACGAAGAAGTAATCCTCAATTGGACTACAGAACCCGAATATCAAAACCAAGGCTTCGAGGTAGAGACCTCTGAAAATGGAAGAGATTGGACCAGTGTTGGATTTACAGAAGGAGTAATCAATTCTATTGATCCTGTAGATTACGAAGCGATGTATGACAACTTTAAATTACCGATTCATTATTTTAGATTGAAGGTAATTAGTTTAGATGGTTCGTTCTTTTATTCTAATGTACTAGCATTGAAACGGGATAATGAAGATATTGATGTATATCAAATGTTTCCAAATCCAGTCCTAAACGAAGTGAATTTAAGCTTTAATACCACTATTGACGAGGTAGTTACCTTTGAAGTCTTTAATGCCGCTGGACAGCTTGTACGAAGCCAAGAACAACAAATTAATGGGGTCTTAGGTACGCTTGATCTAAAAGGATTGGCTCCTGCAGTTTATATGATCCGAATGCGATTTGGTGCAGACGATAAAAAAGGAATTACTCGAAAAATAATTAAATATTAATCTGTATTTATAGCCATAAAAAAAAGCCCCAAATGGGGCTTTTTTTTATGGCTATTTCTTTTTTGTTGTTTTTTTCGCTGCAGGTTTTTTCTTTGCACGTGTCTTTTTCTTGAAAGCATCTGGAAAATCAACTTCAATTAATTTCTTGACATCTTCTAAGGTATAATCTTTTACATCTTCCGCAGTCTTTCGAGTACCATCGTCATTTTTCGGAAGTTTGACATTCTTCTTTTTGTATTTAATAAAAGGTCCCCAACGTCCATTTTGGACGGATATCTTTTCATCTTCCCATTGATGGATGTATCGGTTGGCTTCTTTTTCTTGTTTGATCTTAATCAACTCAATACTTTCTTCCACAGTAATGGTTTCTGGATCAAATCTTCTAGGAATATTTACATATAAGCCATTCCATTTCAAAAATGGTCCGAATCTGCCCTTTCCTTTTGTAAAAGGTAAGCCTTCGTGTGTACCAATTGGAGCATCTGCTTTCTTCTTTTCTTCAACCAATTCTACTGCACGTTCATAAGACAACTGTAATGGATCTTCCCCTTTAGGAATGGAGATAAATTTCTCATCATATTTAACATATGGGCCGTATCTTCCTGAACCAATAGTAACCATTTTAGATTCATATTCTCCTAAATCTTTAGGAAATTGGAATAAATCTAACGAATCTTCTATGTTAATAGTAGCCAAACTTTGAGTAGGCTTGAGATTCGCATAACGCGGTTTTTCATCTTCTGCCAATTCTTCAGCTATTCCGATTTGTGCGACAGGTCCAAATTTTGACATTCGTACTAAAATCGTACGACCAGATTCTGGATCTTTTCCTAAAATTCGTTCTCCAGTAACTCTTTCGGCTTCTTCTAAAGTTCGTTCTACGGTTTCATGAAATTTGGAATAAAAACCATCAATCATTTTTTCCCAATCCTCATCACCAGAAGCTATTTTATCAAATTTCGCTTCAATGTTTGCCGTAAACTGATAATCCATGATTTTTGTAAAATGCTCATCTAAAAAATCACAAACTAACATTCCAAGATCACTTGGAAATAATTTATTTTTTTCTGCTCCAGTTATTTCTGTACGCGTTTCTTTTTTTAATTCGCCTGCTTGGTTTAAAGTCATTACTCCATAAGCACGCTCTTTACCTTCACGGGGATCTTTTAAAATATATCCTCGATTAATCTCCGTAATTTTACTAATTGTTGGCGCATAGGTAGATGGTCTTCCAATACCTAATTCCTCCATCTTCTTCACCAAACTAGCTTCCGTAAATCGTGCAGGAGGCCTTGTAAAACGTTCGGTAGAAACAATCTCTTTCAAGCCTAGCTCCTGATTTTCTTGCATAGGAGGCAACATGCCTGCCTCTTCCATTTCATCTTCCTCGTCAGTTGATTCTAGATATAACTTCAGAAAACCGTCAAATTTTAGCACTTCACCTTTAGCGACTAATTTTAAATCAGATACAGAACTAATACTTATGTCAACTGTGGTTCGTTCCAACTCTGCTTGCGCCATTTGTGAAGCCACTGTTCTTTTCCATATTAACTCATAGACCCGCGTTTGATCAGTATCTATCCCTGCTTGTTTTAACTTAAATTGGGTTGGTCGTATGGCTTCGTGTGCCTCTTGTGCATTCTTGCCTTTAGACTTATATACACGAGCCTCATGGTAGCGTTCGCCATATTCGCCTACGATGGCATCTCCAATTTGTCCCATAGCCTGCTGACTCAAACTTACACTATCTGTCCGCATATAACTAATATGACCTGCCTCATATAATTTCTGAGCAGCCATCATCGTTCGTTTAACAGAAAAACCGAGTTTACGACTTGCTTCTTGTTGAAGTGTAGAGGTGGTAAAAGGCGCAGAAGGCTTACGCTTAGTTGGTTTTACTTGTACTCGTGTTATTTTATATACTGCTTGTTTACAATCTTCTAAAAATGTCTCCGCTTCTGACTCTGTATTAAATCGGTGATTTAATTCTGCTTTAACATCTACCATATTCCCAGTAACATTTTTCACAGAAAACACAGCAACAACTCTAAAAAACGGTTTCGTTTCAAATTGTTGTATTTGCCGTTCACGTTCTACAATTAATTTTACTGCCACAGATTGAACCCGACCAGCAGACAATTTTCCTTTAACTTTACGCCAAAGTAATCCCGAAAGCTCAAAACCAACCAATCGATCTAATACCCGACGCGCTTGTTGTGCATTCACTAAATCAATATCTACACTTCGTGGACTTTGAATAGCTTTTTGTAATGCGGCTTGTGTAATTTCTCTAAACACAATTCGTTTGGTAGATTGTTCGTCTAATCCTAAGACTTGACATAAATGCCAAGAAATAGCCTCTCCCTCGCGGTCTTCATCCGTCGCTAACCAGACTTCTTCAGCTTTCTTAACCCAATCTTGAAGATCTTTAACTACTTTCTTCTTATCGTCGGAAACCACGTATTTAGGTTGGTAACCATTATCTACATCTACACCCATTTTAGACTTCGCTAAATCTCTAACGTGTCCGTAACTCGACTTCACAGTAAAGTCTTTCCCTAGATATTTTTCTATTGTTTTAGCCTTTGCGGGTGACTCTACAATTAATAAATTTTTGACCATGCTTTTCTCCTTTAGGATTGCAAATGTATTAAATTCTTTCTAAACTCTTAAATGCTTTTCAAAATTGGGGACATTATGTTAGACGAATTTAGCTCACTTTTGTTGCCTGACTTAAAAATTATTTAATAATTTCTTCGCATTCAAATGTCTAAAATCATCTATTTTTAGTAAACCTTTTGATTCATTTTATTAAAAAATATGATTAAGATCTTTAACGCCTAACAATCGTACGGATTGAAATCCTTCTCCGAATTCAAATCCCATAGGACGACCAAAGGCTCTTGCTCTACCATATAAAAACTCTATAAACCCTTTACCTGAAATTGGTGTTTCTGGATCAGTGGAATTCGGATCATAAAACTGAGTCTTATAACACAGAATACATTCCATTTTCTTTTCCATATACTCAGTGATATCCACAACAAAATCAGGTTTTAAATGATAATCTTGTATATAATGAAAAACTTGATTAGGTCGCCATTTTTCTTGAACTTTCCCTTCGTCTATGGTTTCTATTTTCATCAATCCTGATAAAAAACAGGCATCCGCAATTAATTTTCCTGCACGCCCATGATCTGGATGTCGATCGGTAAGCGCATTAGCTAAAACAACCTCTGGTTGATACCTGCGTAATACACGAATAATTGCTTTCAAATTTGCTTGACTATGTTCAAAAAAACCATCAGCCATTCCTAAATTTTCACGAACCAAAGCTCCAATAACTTCCTTAGCTGCAGCAGCTTCAACGTCTCTTGTTTCTGCGGTTCCACGTGTGCCCAGCTCCCCACGAGTCAAATCCAAAATACCCACTTTTTGTCCTAAAGAAATTTGATTCAACAAAGTCCCTGAACAAGCCAACTCTACATCATCTGGATGTACTCCAATTGCAAGAATATCTAATTTCATTTATTTATAATAATTTGTCAATTGCAGACCTTACTTTTTTAGAATCTGGTTTGGTCATGGTTAAAAAGTAATCAATAACTCTCCCCTCTTTATCTACTAAATATTTATGAAAATTCCATTTCGGCTTAGAGTTTACTTTCCCGTTTTCTTTTTTATTAGATAAAAATTTAAACAAAGGAGAAGCATCACTTCCCTTTACATGCGTTTTATCAAAAATCGGATAAGTGGCATCATACTTCAACATACAAAATTGTTTCAACGCCTCTCCTTCCAATGGTTCTTGTCCTTTAAAATCGTTTGAAGGGAAAGCAAGCAATTCAAAGTCTTGATCTTTATAGTCTTTATATAACCGTTCCATACCTTCTAATTGAGGTGTAAAGCCACATTTAGATGCGGTATTAACAATTAACACTACTTTGCCTTTATAAGAGGATAAGGGCACTTCATTCCCATCAATATCATTTACTGTAAAATCATGAATCGTCTTATTTTCCATTTCTATTTTTTATTTAAATAGTTAATTAAACAACTTCAAACAAAAAGAGGATACAATTTGTACCCTCTATATTTTATTATGCTATTTACGCATCATATTTTTCATGTTGGCTTGGTTAAATTTACCTTTTGACATCATATGCATCATTTTACGCATTTGCTCAAATTGTCGTAAAAATTGATTGACCTCTAAGATAGAATTTCCACTTCCATAGGCAATTCTTCGTTTTCTACTTCCATTCAATAAATCAGGATTTTCACGCTCTTTTACGGTCATTGAAGTAATGATTGCTTCAATTTTTTTGAATGAATCATTGTTAATATCCACATCTTTAGCTGCTTTACCCAAACCAGGTATCATACCTACCAAATCCTTGATATTACCCATTTTTTTGATATGATTCAATTGAGATAAAAAGTCATTAAAATCAAACTTATTTTTTCTGATTTTCTTTTGTAATCGTTTAGCCTCCTCTTCGTCAAATTGTTCTTGAGCTTTTTCAACTAAAGTAACAATATCTCCCATACCCAAAATACGAGTCGCCATACGATCAGGGTGGAACACATCCAAGGTATCCAATTTCTCCCCTGTACTGACAAATTTAATAGGCTTGCCCACCGTATATTTAACTGTCAATGCAGCTCCACCACGCGTATCACCATCTAATTTGGTAAGTACTACCCCATCATAATTAATTACTTCGTTAAAGGCCTTAGCTGTATTTACGGCATCTTGTCCAGTCATCGAATCAACGACAAATAACGTCTCATTAGGATTAATTCCGTTTTTGATATTAGCAATTTCGGTCATCATTTCCTCATCCACTGCTAAACGCCCAGCAGTATCCACAATCACAATATCATTGCCATTTTCTTTAGCATGCTTAATCGCATTTTGCGCAATTTCTACAGGGTTCGTATTTCCTACTTCGCTATAGACTGGCACATTGATAGAGTCTCCTAGTACAGTCAACTGATCAACAGCAGCTGGACGATAAACATCACAAGCTACAAGTAAAGGCTTTTTATTATTCTTTGATTTTAAAAACAAAGCCAATTTACCTGAAAAAGTGGTTTTACCCGAACCTTGTAATCCAGCAATTAAAAAGACAGAAGGTTTTCCTTTCAAATCTACACCAGCTGCTTGACGTCCCATCAAATCCACTAATTCATCGTGGACGATTTTCACCATCAACTCTCCTGGTTTTACCGCTTTTAAAACATTGCTTTCTCCTAAGGCTCTTTCCTTTACTCGATCGGTAAAATCTTTTGCAATGCTATAATTTACATCCGCACTTACTAATGCTCTACGTATTTCTTTAATAGAAGTAGCTACGTTGATTTCTGTCAATTTGCCGTCTCCTGATAGTACTTTAAACGCACCTTCTAACTTATCTGATAAACTTTCAAACATGGTATTTAATTTTTAGCCCTGCAAATATAATAAATTTGTAGAGGAAATGGTTTACTTCTTTTCCTAAGAAACCAGTCTTTTTTTATTTTTACTAAAGAAAAACAAAAAAGCATGCCCTCAAGGAACATGCTTTATCTATAAATTGTTTATATTTTTTGTTTTTTATCGAAACTTAATCTAACATAATGGTTTGAATAAGTTCTTCTCCAGCTTTTTCAGAACCTGGAACATACTTATATTTTAATGTATGATCGTTTACAAACCAAAATTCATTTCCTGGAGCATTTTTCCAAGAATTTTGGTTGCTACAATCTACATTAAGTGAAATTTGATGATTATCTTTTCTTACGACCTTTCCATTACTTACTGTAAGTACCAATAAATCTGCATTCGATTCCGCATTTTCTTTTCTTGAAACAAAAGCCACTTTAAAGCCAGTTCTTGATTCGGTAAATGCAGTACTACAGCTAGTTTTTTCATTCACTTCAAGAAGATCTTTTAACTCTGTAGTTTCAAAATCATAAAGCTTATATACATTTTCTTCATTGTACACTAGGTATCTGTTATCATTCAACAAACTAGGAGTACTTGATTTAGATAGGCCTGACTGCACTTCTTCTGGCAATTCAATCATTTCATTATTTGCATCACGAACCACAAACTGTCCGTCTTCCATGTTAGAATTATCTTTGTGTATTTCTAACCAAGGAGTTTCTTTACTGTATTGAGACCATAAATTTTTTGAAAAAGAAAGGAAAGAATTTGGTGCTTCATTAAACGAAGGGTCTAAGAATTTTTCTTCCACACGCCCAGGAGTTTCTCCAGAAATATCTAAAGAAGCTTCTCCAGTAATAGAATACTCTGAAGGACCCTCGTGAATAATAAGTCGCATTGGAGTAACAAATGACATACAATAAGATCGATAAACAAACGAAGCTTCACCTATTCCATCATTATCTAAATCTGTAATGGCTAAACTTTTAGCTAAATGTTCTTGATATAATCCTTCTTCACATTGATCGCCTTTATCATGGGCTTTCCAAATTAAATCATAATTCGAACCATTTTTTAAAAAATGAAAGGCATAAAGTTCAGCGGAACCAAAAGCGCCAAATGGATCATCGGTATCCTGACTAACTTCGGTTTCTGTTAAAATCATAATATTTTCACCTTCAGAATCAATCCATTTTGTCCCGTGAATAATAACACCATCATATACAATTGATTCAGGTAGATCATTGGGGTTTAATTCTAATTGCTTAATTTCTTGTGCTAAAACAATAGAACTACATAGGGAAAGAAATAAGAAGACAAAAATTAGTCGCATAAAAGATTTTCTTTTTCTAATTAAAAACAGCCTAAAAGTACCCTTTTTTCTCCATAAAATCAAGTTTTCATCAAGCTTTATTTTACTAGGAATCTCTTTAGTATTGACAAATAATACATTTTAACATGCTTATAAGTTATTATTTTATGGACAAGTTCCTCCAGCGCCGATAAAATTCCTTCCTGCTAAGGTCTCCCCTTCTTCCATAATATCAATCAATTCTCCAGTAATTTGAATACCCTCAATACGTTCAGAGGTACGAGTAGAAAAGATACCTCGTCCTTCAGGTATATTAGAATACGTATTTAGTGGAATAGAGCCAGTAATACCAATATTTGCAGAATTTACTTCTAAATATCTACGCAGTTCTTCCCCACCAGCTACCACTTCTATATCTAGGTCTATAAACTGTCGACATTTTCCATCAGCAGGAATGTTATTGGCCATAATTTGAAGCATCGTTTCATAAGGAACATCTTCAACAGACACACTATTGTCATCCAAAACTTCTAAATTTTTAGCCACAGTCCAAAGGATAGATTTTGGAGTAACAACTCCATTGCCATCTTTTTCTAAATAATTGATCGTTACCACTAAATCGAAAATACTTGCATTTATATCTTTCGACCAAGAAAAACGTATTGGCAATAGATTATTCCACAATCGGAAAGTGGTACTTACTGTTGGTGCAGGAGGTGTAAATATGGTAATATCCTCAATGATTGGAGTGGAAGCTTTAATTGAATTTCCAGTATCATCGTTATTAATAGCTATTCGATAAGTATTCTCTGAATTCAATGGAATCTTCGTCTTATACAGATAATTTGGATTTTGAGCAAAAATACCTTCATCTCTTGGATATCCTTCTAAAGCGCCATCAACCAAATCTAATGCATAAGTATTTGTAGTTCCACCAGGAGTTACTTCTTCTAATTCTAAAGAAACATTTTGATAGTAAATAGAATCAGGAATTTGAGCAATTTGAAATGCATCTGTTTCTGGATCAAGAAAAGCTTTTTCTACCCGCACATAATGAGCGGTATCCGCTTTGTCCAAAAGGCCATAAACCACAGGGATTTCAATCCAATTGTCAATTAAATCAAAATCATTATCACAGGCTGGGAAATAAATTACCGCACTTATCAATAAAAATAAAAAGAGTTTTTTCATGCTGCAAATATACATCATTTTATCGGTTATAACCAAGACTTCATACGCTTTCTAAGTGATTTTAACAATTTGACATTTTCCATACAAGAACCTATTTTTATCGTCAAAAAATCTTTATCACTTTCTTTACTTTATATTTAATAATTTGGTCTTATATTGCGCCACATTTAGAACTAAAATCATATCAATATCATGTCTGTTCATAAAGAAATCAAGAAAATTACAACCCATGTCTTACATGCGATGAAAAATCGTGGTGAAAAAATCAGTATGCTTACCGCATATGATTATTCTATGGCGAAAATATTAGATTCCGCTGGCATAGATATTCTTTTAGTAGGAGATTCTGCTTCAAATGTTATTGCAGGTCATGAAACTACGTTGCCCATCACTTTAGATCAAATGATTTATCATGCGCAATCTGTAGTGCGTGCTGTTGATCGTGCACTCGTGGTCGTTGATTTGCCTTTTGGTTCCTATCAAAGTAATTCAACAAAAGCGCTAGATTCTACCATTCGCATCATGAAAGAATCAGGTGCTCATGCAGTAAAACTCGAAGGAGGTTCTGAAAATGCAGAATCTATTCAACGTATTCTTTCCGCTGGGATACCTGTAATGGGGCATTTAGGATTAACACCACAGTCCATTTATAAATTTGGGACTTATACGGTTCGAGCAAAAGAAGAAATGGAAGCTGAAAAACTAAAAAAAGATGCCTTACTTTTAGAAGAATTAGGGTGTTTTGGTTTAGTTCTAGAAAAAATCCCTTCTGCGCTTGGCAAAGAAGTTTCTGAAAGTTTGTCCATTCCTACAATTGGTATTGGTGGCGGCCCTTACTGCGATGGTCAAGTTTTAGTTACCCACGACATGTTGGGGATCACCAAAGATTTTCATCCTCGTTTTTTAAGACGATATTTAGAATTGTTTGACGAAATTAAAGACGCTGTTGAACGTTATATCACAGATGTAAAAAATCAAGATTTCCCCAACGAAAAAGAAAAATATTAATCTCTTCATTCATGCGGTTCGTATTTTTTTTTCTACTCTGTATTGGAATTGGAATGATTCCCTTTTACTTTGAATCAAATTATGAACATCAAATCAATGTTTTTGATTTTGAACAAAACAAAATCGTTACGTTTCCTAAAAGCTATGGTATAAAAGAAATTGCCCATCAATTATTGAAAGATAGCATTATAATAGATACCAAGTCTTTTTTAAAAACTGCACAAAAATATAAACTCCAAAATAGAAACGGCCGATTTGAAATTGCTCCAAATTTGACGAATAAATCTTTAGTTAGTTTGTTATTAAACGGCAAACAACTCCCCGTACAAATCATTATAAATCAACAACGTAACTTACCTGATTTAGCCGCTTACTTAAGCAAAAACTTAGAACCGGACTCCCTAGCCTTTATGGAAACGTTTAAGGACGAAACCTTCTTAAAAACACTGGGCTTTACTACAGAAAATATTCTCTCTATTTTTATACCAAACACCTATGAACATTATTGGAATGTAAGTACAGAAAAGTTCTTGTTCAAAATGGCAAAGGCCTACCAAAAATTTTGGGATGAATCAAGGCTTTCTAAAGCTAGAACACTCGGATTTTCTACCAAAGAAATCATTATCCTTGCTTCAATAATCGAAAAAGAAACCAATTATGTACCCGAAATGCCAAGAATGGCTGGAGTATATATCAACCGTTTAAAAACTAAAGGTTGGAAATTAGAAGCCAATCCTACCCTTCTCTTTGCGCTTAATGACTTTAGTATTTATAAATTGACGAATAAACATCGCCAATTCGATAGTCCTTATAATAGTTATAAATACCCAGGATTACCTCCTGGCCCAATTGGTATTCCAAGTATTCAAACGATTGATCAAACCTTAGTTGCTGAAAAACATAAGTATTTTTTCTTTTGTGCAAAAAACAATGATTCAGGTCAACATCAATTTTCTAAAGATTTACGAAGTCATCAAAAAGTAGCAAAAGCCTATCACAAATGGAAGGCTAAAAAAGAAAAACTAGAACTTGAGTAAACCCTTTTCCAAAAAATGTTGGGTTTTAAAGATCGTAAACAAAGACAAACCATCTTTAATCTTTCCTTCAATTGCCATTTCATAAACAGTTGAAAATGGGAGCTTCCAAATTTTTAAATCTTCCGTATCATCTGGAGCTATTTGTCCTTTACTTAAACCTAAGGCTACATAAGCAAAAGCACGTTCGTCGGTTACAGAATTTGAAGTATTAAACTCACCTACAGGAATTATTCTTTGGGCAATTAATCCTGTTTCCTCTTCTAATTCGCGTAAAGCAGTGGCTTTAGGATCTTCGTCTTCATGACTTCCTCCTTCTGGAATTTCCCAACTATATTCTGATAAGGTATATCTATATTGCCCCACTAAATAAGTATTTAAATCCTCATCCAATGGAAGTACTCCAACCGCCAATCCTTTCATATGTACCACACCATAAATTCCATTATTCCCACTTGGATTTACCACATCAAATTCGGTAACTTTTATCCATGCATTTTCATACTTCACTTCACTTTTCAAGGTCTTCCAAGGATTTTCTTCTTGCATGATTTATATCGTTTTTAATTCTTCAATTAAACGAGCAACTCCTGTACTCGCATTTTCCTTAAAAATAGTCAATTTAGGGAAGTCTGAAGCAGCAATTGAAGGTCTTGGATCAATAAAGTATTTGGGTACCGTTGAATCCACATAATTAATCAAACTCGCTGCAGGGTATACTTGCATGGAAGTACCAATAATCACTAAAATATCTGCTATTTGTACCAATTCTATTGCTACTTCAAGCATTGGAACTGCTTCTCCAAACCAAACAATATGAGGCCTTAATTGTGAGCCCTTTTCGCATCGATCACCTTCATTGATATCCGATCTACATTCATAAACTAGATTTGGATCTACAGATGATCTTGACTTCAATAATTCTCCATGTAAATGAACAATACGCGACGACCCTCCTCGTTCATGCAAATCATCCACATTTTGAGTAATAATACAAACATCAAAATCCTTTTCTAGTTCAGCTAATCCAAGGTGCGCTGCATTGGGTTCTACTGTATTCAATTGAGCCCTACGTTCATTATAAAAGTTAAGTACCAAGGACCTATTCTTTCGCCATCCTTCTGGGGAGGCTACTTCCATTACATCATGTCCTTCCCATAATCCATCGGCATCACGAAAGGTTTGAATTCCACTTTCCGCACTAATTCCAGCACCTGTTAATACAACTATTTTTTTCTTAGTCATTGTTTTTTATTTTCTTAAAAGCGTTTCCCAAATTTGAAATAATATCACTTGCATTTAAGGCTTCTTCTCCCCATTGTAAAGCGGCAAAATCTCCAGCTAAACCATGTATATATACTCCCAAAACGGAAGCCTCGAAAGAAGAATAACCAGCAGATAATAATCCCACAATTACCCCTGTTAACACATCTCCACTCCCCGCAGTTCCCATCCCTGGATTTCCAGTAGAATTAAAATAAATATTTCCATCAGGACAAGCGACCGCAGTATGTGCTCCTTTTAAAATAATATAAATCGATAAATTTTTGGCTTTTGTTCGCAGTAATTCTAAACGTTCATAGTCATTATTAGTTTTTCCAAAAAGCCGTTCAAACTCCTTTGGATGTGGGCTTAAAATCGCTTCGGTCGGGATTAAATCCAACCAATTATTTTGGGCTATAATATTCAATGCATCCGCATCCAAAACTAAATTTTGGGTCTTTGTAAACAATAAATCTTTTAATAAATGGGTCGTTTTTAATTCCATTCCAATTCCGCATCCTATTCCAACTACTTTGTATTTCTCTAGGGTTGGTAGATTACGCAAACAATCAACTTCTTCATCTTCTATTACCATAGCTTCTGGCAAATAATTATGAAAAAGATCATTATTCCCTTTAGGAATAAAACAAGTTAATAAACCTGCTCCACTTCTTAAACAAGCTTTAGCACATAAAAGCGCAGCACCCATTTTACCTTTACTCCCATTGATCAATAAAGAATGACCAAAAACTCCCTTATGATCAAATTTTGAACGTATACGATATAGCCCTTTTATAAACGAAGAAGAAATGTAATGATTATTACTTGGTAATGCCTGTATAATTTTTTCATCTAAATCAATCGATAAAAAATCCCATGCGCCTATGTAAAGATTATTTTGCGGTAGAAAAAAAGCAAGTTTGGGAAATTCAAAACTAAAGGTATAATTCGCAGCAACCTTTGCCCCCACATTCATGTTTTCAGCCATTAAACCCGAAGGAATATCAATAGCCACTTTAGTACATGGTTGTTGATTCACATATTGAATGACTTCACCATACAAGCCTTCAATAGGGCGATTCAATCCCGTACCAAATAATGCATCAATAATAATATGATCTTCATCTAAACAAACAGATTCTTTCCACTGATTCCAATCCAATATGGGAATATGTGTACGCTCTTTTATTAAAGCCAAATTGATCGTACAATCTTTAGATCGGCTTTTTTTTTCATCAGATAAAATGATTTTTACCTGATATTCCAATTGATATAATAATCGTCCTACCGCAAGACCATCTCCTCCATTATTTCCTGGTCCTACAAATATAATTACTGTTCGATTAGTTGAAAACTTTGAAACAAACCAATGGACAAAAGCTACCGCGGCTCGCTCCATTAAATCAATAGAGGCAATCGGTTCGTTATCAATAGTGTATTGATCAATTGTACGAATTTGATCTGAAGAAAAAACTTTCATTTTTGTGCTAAATCTTTAGTCAATCCAATCTGCTAAAAACACATTCGTATCACGGGTTCCTCCATTATTTCGGTTAGAAGAAAATACGATTTTTTTACCATCATAAGAAAACATGGGAAATGCATCAAAAGTAGGATCAAAAGTGACTTGACGTAATCCTGTACCATCTACATTAATACTAAAAATATTAAATTGGCGACCAGAAGCGCTATGATGATTGGAACTAAAAACAATCTGCTTACCTGAAGGATGAAAATAAGGTGCCCAATTGGCTTTGCCCAATTTCGTTACTTGTTTCATGTTTGATCCATCTACATCACAAACATAAATTTCCATATTGGTCGGTTGAACTAAACCTTGTTTTAAAAGATCTAAATAATTTTTTACTTCTTCTGATGTAGTAGGCCTAGACGATCGAAAGACTAATTGCTTACTATCAGGTGAGAAAAAAGCGCCTCCATCATAACCCAATTCGCTGGTAACTTGCTTTACGTTTGTACCATCTACATCCATCGTATAAAGTTCTAAATCTCCTGACCGCGTGCTTGTAAATACTATTTTTTTACCATCTGGAGAAAGCGTAGCTTCCGCATCATACCCTGGATTCGTGGTTAATTGTTTAGTAATATTCCCTTCTAAATCAGCTACAAAAATATCAAATGATTCATAAATTGGCCAAACATATTTTCCATTAACCGATCGAGGTGTTTGTGGACAAGCGCTGTCGCCTAAATGGGTAGAGGCATATAATATTTCTTTATTTCCAGGCATAAAAAAAGAACAAGTCGTTCTTCCTAAACCTGTACTTAACATTGGAGGATCTTCATTTTGTGTCCCTTCCAACGACATCACAAAAATTTGATCACATGCTGCATTCCACTTTTTATTCGTCGCTTGAAAAACAAGTTGTTGATCATCAAAACTGAAATAGGCTTCTGCATTATCACCTCCAAAAGTCAATTGTTTTAGAGATCTAAAATTCTTTTCCTCTTCATATTGAAGCGACTCTTTTTTGTCTTTATCTAGGTTTGCAGGCTCATGTTGCAAAGGCTTCCTTTCTTCACCCGCGCCACATGAAAATAATAAGAAGCACACCAAACAAGATAGACTTACATACAGGTTTTTCATTTTTTTTTTACAAATATTGAAAATTTTAACTTGTTCTCCAACAATCAAGACGCTTGATTAAACAACAAGCTAATTTTAATTCTCAATCTCTTTTCCTTACCTTTTAAATTTGTACAAAAAAATAGGATATCGTTATAACTTATATTTACATAGAGATAAACTATTCTTTTATTTTTTGTATTTTTATCGCTTTAAAAAATAAACCAAATCCCTAAAAAGAAAGATTTTTAAACGAACGACTATAATGAAACAGCTACTATTTACCTTATTACTCCTTCCTCTTTTTAGTCATGCCCAACTCCATAGAAACTACGATGGCGTGGGCAATAATTCAGCCAATCCTAATTGGGGTGCTGCAGAAGGCAATTTCAACTGGCTTACCCCCAATGCTTATGAAGATGGAGAATCCGCTCCTTCTGGAGAAAATCGTCCAAATGCTAGAATTATTAGCAATGCGCTCTCTGATCAAGATCAATTTATTCCAAATGAAAAAGGGTTAAGTGACTTTATTTGGGGCTGGGGCCAATTTATAGATCATGATATCAATTTAAATGATGATCATCCAACAGAAATACTTCCTATTTCTGTTCCTATTGGAGATCCTGAATTTGATCCAGGCTTTACAGGGACCGTTCAAATTCCTATGAAAAGGTCAGTTTATGATCCTACAACCGGAACTGGAGGTAATTTTCGTGTTTTTATCAATTCAATTACTGCATTTATTGATGGATCAGGAGTTTATGGCGTTGATGAAGATCGAGCCAATTGGTTGAGAACTTTTCAAAATGGAAAATTAAAGGTTTCATCTAATAATCTTCTTCCTTTCAACACCCTAGATTTAGAACGGGAAGGAAACACAGATAATAATGCGCCATTTATGTTAATTGAACCTCCTGGATCTTTACCCTATTTTTATATTGGAGGGGATGTTCGAATCAATGAGCAACCTGGCTTAACTTGTTTCCATACGCTTTTTGTTCGTGAACATAATCGACTTTGTGATGAAATTTTATTGGAAAATCCGATGTGGACGGATGAACAAATTTTTCAATGGGCAAGAAAAAAAGTAGGTGCAATTATTCAAGCCATTACTTATGAAGAGTTTTTACCTTCCATTGGAGTTGAATTATCCGCACCTTCAGGCTATGACCCCAATATAAATGCAAACATCTTTAACGTTTTTTCAGCTGCCGCATATCGTTTTGGACACACTATGATTACCGGTAGACTTTTACGTTTAGAAGAATCTGGAGATACCCTTAATTTTGGTTCTTTAGATTTAAGAGATGGCTTTTTTAAACCAGATTTACTTGTAGATGAAAATGGAATCGAACCTTTCTTTAGAGGAATGGCAGTTCAAGAACATCAAAAGGTAGACTTACAAGTAATGAATGATTTGCGTAATTTCTTATTTGGTCCTCCAGGTGCAGGAGGTATAGATTTAATTGCTACCAATATTAATAGGGGTCGAGATCGTGGCTTAGCAGACTATAATACTATCCGACAAAGTTTTGGTTTGGATGCAATAAGTAATTTCAATCAAATCAGTTCAAATCCTGATGTAGCCTTTGATTTAAGCACTACTTATGATGACGTAAATGAGATTGATCCTTGGATAGGAATGATGGCAGAAGATCATCTTCCAGGCAAAATTATTGGCCCCACATTAAATGCAGTGTTTATTGCTCAATTTGAAGCCTTACGTGATGGCGATTGGTATTATTATGAATATGACCCCGCCTTTAGTCCAGAAGAAATCGCTACCCTTAAAAACACAAAACTATCTGAAGTTATTCTAAGAAATACATCCATTACAAATATTCAAGAGAATGTATTTGTGGCAGAACCTAGAGCATTGGTTGGTGTAGAAATCGTTCCATTTAAAAATATTCGCAACATAGAAATTGAGGCTTTTCCCAACCCCGTTCAAAAACATTTTACCTTATCTGTAGAATCAATTAAGGACGAAGAAGGAGACTTATATGTATTAGATCAATTGGGAAGAACCATTTTACAGCGTTCTATACAATTAAATCGAGGAGAAAATAGCTTTTCCTTAAGTTTAGAAGATGAAATAGCAAATGGTATTTATTCAATTTTATTAAAAACCAATGATGATGCGGGTCAAATAAAGATTGTCAAACATAAATAAATCATATTTAACGCTTATTTCGAGGACCTCGATTCTTGAAATTTCCTTTTTTCCGATAATATTTTTTACCGCCATGATTTCGTCTATTAGGCTGATATTTAGGTGATTTCCCTATATCTTCTGGGGTATCTACCTTTTGAACTTCCATTTCAATAAGTTGTTCAATCTTACCAAATCGTTGTTGATCTTTTTCGTTGATAAAAGTGATGGCAACTCCAGTAGACTGAGCACGCGCAGTACGACCAATCCGATGCACATAATCCTCCGCATCCATTGGAATATCATAGTTTATCACTAAACTAATCTCCTTGATATCAATACCACGAGAAAGAATGTCCGTAGCAACTAAAATTTGTAATTTCTTATTTTTAAACTCACGAAGTACTTCTTCCCGTTCCTTTTGTTCTAGATCAGAAGATATGGCCCCAACTTGAAGCCCTTTTTGCTTAAGTGCACGATGTATTTCTCTTACATTTTTCTTAGTCGAAGAAAAAACAATTATACTCGGATACTTTGTCTTTCCAGAAAGTAAATGACGTATTAAGCTCACTTTATGTTGATCATAAACCATATAGGCTACTTGTAAAACGCCTTCTGCTGGTTTGGAAATAGCGAGACTAATTTGCTCTGGGTTTTGAAGCATAGACGAAGACAATTTCCTTATTTTAGGCGGCATCGTAGCCGAAAACATTAAGGTTTGTCGTTCTTTAGGTAAGTATTTAATAATTTTCATCAAATCATCAAAAAATCCCATATCCAACATTCGATCCGCTTCATCTAAAATCAAATGTTGTACTTTATCAAATTTCACATAACCCAAATTTAAATGGGAAATTAATCGTCCTGGCGTGGCAATAACTAAATCGACTCCCGTCACTAGAGCTTTCTTTTGTTGTTCCCAACTCATACCTGTTCCCCCACCATATACTGGCAAAGAATTTACGCCTGTAAAATAACCAAGGCCTTCTACTTGTTGATCAATTTGTAAGGCCAACTCTCGAGTCGGAACAATAATAAGTGCATTAATTGAATTATCTGCAGGAGTTCTCGAAATCATTTCCAAAACAGGAAGTAAAAAAGCAGCGGTTTTACCTGTCCCCGTCTGGGCACAAGCAATTAAATCTTTTTTTCCTAAAACAATAGGAATCGCTTGTTCTTGAACTGGAGTTGGGGTGACAAAACCCATTGCATCGAGACCATCTAATAAATCGTCTGAAAAGTCAAAGTCTGAAAAGCTTGGCAAACTCTTTTTATTTTATAAAGTGAAAATTGAAATTCGAACTTAGTTAAAATACTAGTGGAAGCAAAGGAAAACCAGTTTTAATCCCCAAATTTGATGCTTTTCAATAAAAATTAACACAAAACGGAACAGTTCTTGAAGATTTTTTGAATTGTTCAACCTTTGTATTTCCATTTTTTATACCTTTGCCGATTCGTTTTGAAGCCCCAAACAATCCAACTTTTAAACAACAAAACCAAACTAATACTATGCGTTATTTATTACCTATTTTATTTCTATTTATTTGCTGCTCTGCTTGCCAAAAAGAAGATCAAACTGAAGTCGATCAAGTATTAATAGAACAATACATTTTAGACAATAATTTAAATACAACCAAAACAGATTCTGGCCTTCATTACATTATTGGGGAGGAAGGTACTGGCGAGCATCCTGATGTTTTTGCTACGGTAGATGTAGATTATGTCGGATATTTTATGGATGGTGACGAGTTTGACAGCGGCGTAGGCATTCAATTCCAATTAACGAATGTAATTTCAGGTTGGACGGAAGGCATTCAAAAATTTAAAAAACAAGGAGGAGGAACTTTGATTGTACCTTCGCACCTAGCTTATGGTAAAAACGGAAGACCAGGCATTCCGTCCAATTCCATATTGCTTTTTGATATTACTTTAAATAATTTTTGGTAATCGGAACTTTTCTTTCTGAAAGTATGTATTACTTCATGAAAACAAAATTTAACTGTCATGCGTGTTCTACAGACATATAATCGAAAAAATAAATCTTGCACTATGGTGCTAAGGCCTTATTAGATCGTTCTTTTATATTTCTGAATAAATATCAAAATTTAAAAAGTTCAATCCTTAGGGGTTGAACTTTTTTTTTTGGAGTGGAATACACCTACTCCCTTAAAAATCAATAAAATGGCAAAGTTAAAAATACGAAGTAAAGATCTTCGAAAAATCAATTTCCCTAGTGGTAAACCAACAGCTATTGCTATGGGTACCATACAGAGACATTATAAACAATCTACTAAAGAGGAGGTAATCGAAATCCTATTGGCGATTCAAAAAAATCCTTCCTCTTTTTTAAAACATCCTATTTTTGCAAAATTAGCAGAAGTACTCTACGAACAAAAAGAAGTGATCGCAGAGAAAATTGACTTATTACCCAATCCACAGCCTTACCAAGTGTTTGGTAGTGAATATATTGGACAAGGAGCAAAAGATCAATTGGAATTGGCTTTGAAACTTCCTATTGCAGTACAAGGCGCCATTATGCCTGATGGACATTTTGGCTATGGTTTGCCTGTAGGTGGTGTTTTAGCTACTAAAAATGCAGTAATCCCTTATGGCGTTGGTGTAGACATTGGTTGTCGGATGAGTTTAAGTATTTATCCGATTAATCCTAGTTATCTAGAAAATCAAAGCTATGAGTTAAAAAAATTACTCAAAGAGAATACTCGTTTTGGTAAACGACAATTTGATCGACCATTAGAAGACCCAATAATTGATCGAGCTGAATTTCAATCTACTGCATTATTGCGTAGACTAAAAGATAAGGCTTGGCGACAATTAGGTAGTTCTGGATCAGGAAATCACTTTGTAGAGTTTGGAACCGTAGAAATTACGGAAGTCAATAATCCTATGGAGCTTCCTCTTGGTCAGTACATGGCCCTTTTAACACATTCGGGGTCTAGAGGCTTTGGAGCAACCATTGCCAATCACTTTACAGAGATTGCTAAAAAACGTTGCAACTTACCTAAAATGGCTCAAAATCTTTCTTATCTTTCTTTAGATTCTCATGAAGGTCAATCCTATTGGTTGGCTATGAATCTGGCTGGTGATTATGCAAAAGCATGTCATGACCAAATCCATCGTAGAATGGCGGATTCTTTAGGTTTCGAGACTTTAGTTAATATCGAAAACCATCATAATTTCGCATGGAAAGAACAATGGATTGATGGGACAGAAATCATTGTACATCGAAAAGGATCTACTCCTGCACATGAAGGAGAGCTTGGAATTATTCCGGGTACGATGACAGATCCAGGATTTATTGTAAGTGGTAAAGGCTATGCTCCTGCACTAAATTCAGCGGCTCATGGTGCGGGTCGTCAATTATCACGTACCAAGGCCAAAGCAAGTCTCACTAAAAAAACCATGCAACAAATCTTAAAAAAAGCAAAAGTTGATTTGATTGGTGGTGGTTTAGATGAAGCTCCAGTCGCTTATAAAAACATACATAAGGTAATGGAAGCACAGACTGATTTGGTAAATATCTTAGGCACTTTTTCCCCTAAATATGTCCGAATGGACAAATCGTGAATTATTAGGGAGATTGGTATTCAATCTCCCTTTTTTTATTAAATTTGCAGTTCCTTTACAAAAACTTAATTATGGGTAAATTTGCACAGTATCTAGAAGACTTTAGGAACACAATAAATTTTGAAGATTTTTTAATCAATTTAATCACCGCAGCAATCTTAGCTACAATTTTAAGGTGGTTCTATATTCGCTTTGGAAAATCCGTTTCTAACCGTAGTCGCTTTGCGGCCAATTTTATGCCCTTAGCCATGACTACGATGTTGATCATTACGATTGTCAAAAGTTCTATTGCCCTTTCTTTGGGTTTAGTCGGGGCGCTCTCTATTGTTCGATTTAGAGCAGCAATCAAAGACCCAGAAGAGTTAACCTATTTATTTTTGGTAATTGCTCTTGGCTTAGCTACAGGAGCTAATCAGCCACTTATTGCCATTGTAGCGTTTACCTTTATGTTGGTATTATTATTCATCAATAGTTATTTTAATGATAAAAAAGGTTTTCAGCATGATGACAAAATGTTTTTTAATATCAATACCGATACCAATGATTTAGAAGCCATAGTGCACATTCTCAAAGCCAATTTTTCTTATGTTGAATTGAGAAGGTTAGATCAATTAAAAACAGGAATGGATCTTTCTTTCATTTGTAAGTCAGATGATATAAAAAATCTAGATGAAGCCAGAAACAAACTAAAAGGAATTTCTCCAAATACCACTTTCTCTGTAATTGATTCGCCTGACTTAATCCTATAATATGATCATTTCGGATCAAAATAAATCTTCTAAAAAAGAAGATCGTAAGCTTTTTACTTTACTATTAGCGATTATAGTTCTTTTTGCTTTAGCTTATTTGGCTATGCGACTCTTTTCTAGTATTGTTCCTCCAAGTGCTATACGTTGTGATGCAGAACAGGTCATTGGAAATAAATTTGTCCAAAATGGCGTTTCTTTTGATTTTGGAAATTGCCAAAGTGATGAAGCTAGTCGCTCTGGATCTTATTCTTGTAAATTAGATACAAGTAAACAGTATGGAATACAATATGAATTAAAAGATCCTGTTCCTGGGACTTCCTACAAAGCTTCTATTTGGCGTTTACAAATAGCACATACTCCTGCTTCTTTAGTCGTATCTGGAAAGAAAATTTATAAATTTTCCAACCTAGCCAACGCAAGAGAAGATTCTGGTTGGGAACTTCTTGAAGTCTATTTTCAAGTACCTACAAAACCCATTGAAGAATCTATTAAAATATATGCCTATATGCCTTACGGGAAAGGCGCATATTTTGATGATCTTAAAATTGAAAAAGTAAAACCTTTTGCTCAATTCCAATCGGACACCATCTTTAGCCCTAAAGCGGTAAACCTTGCTATTGATGATAAAGGCATGAAAAAGCTTTTGAATAAAAGAGAAGAAGCATTCCGAAACCGAATTTTGATAAGTGCTGATGATGATTGGGTAAAGGCCAATTTTACAGAAAAAGACGAAAACCATCGAGTATCTTTACGTCTAAAAGGTGATTGGACCGATCACTTACAAGGCGATAAATGGTCATATCGGATCAAATTTAAAAGTGATGAAAGTTGGGATGGATTTAAAACGATTAGTTTTCAAAATCCTTCTACACGATCTTTTTTAAAGGAATGGGTCTTTCATGAATTATTAATTCAAGAAGATATTCTTACTCCACGATACGATTTCATGAGCCTTTCTGTAAATGAAAAATCGTTAGGAGTATATGCTTTTGAAGAACATTTTGACAAACAGTTAGTAGAAAGTCAAAACCGAAGAGAAGGCCCCATTTTACGTTTTGTGGAAGATGCCTTTTGGCTAAGTACCCAACGCCAATTTAACGCTTTTGATACTTGGGTTTATACCGATCAAAAAGAAAAAACGCTCAACGATGCAGACATAGAACCTTTTAAATCTGGTAAAACTGCTGCATCTGGAACGCTCTCTAAACAATTTCAAATTGCTCAATCCTTGCTGTATGCTTATAAGCGTGGACTTAAACCTGCTAAAGAAATATTTGATTTAGAACGTATGGCAAAATACTACGCCATTACGGATATTACTAGAGCTTATCATGGGATTACTTGGATCAATATGCGGGTGTATTATAATCCCGTAATTAGCAAGTTAGAACCTATTGGATATGATGGATATGGAGAAATAGATCACCCCTTAAAAGATGGTTTGTTTTTAGCGGATGATGTTTATAAACAAGGACTCACTTATAAAAAGGATGAAGCCTATCGAAGGTTATTTTTTGATGCGGACTTTATTAAACTCTACTTTAAATACCTTTATGAGTTTACGGAGCCCGCATATATGGAGCAATTTATTTTAGCTAAAAATCTAGCGATTGATAAACGCAGTGAATTTATTAAACAAGAGTTTAATAACTATACTTACGATAAGACAACCTTAATCACTCAAGCAAAAAAGATTCGAAATTTAGTCCTTCCTTACAACCAAGTAAATGTAAAATTTAGAAAGGGAGAAACTAAAGATGGAATACAAGAATTGCAAGCCACGAATTTTCATATTTGTCCAATTGAAATTAGAGGATACGGAAGTAGCAATCGAAAAATGGCGAATCGCTTAGCTAAAAAAACAGTGCTTTATCCAAATGCAAAAAATGTAGTTCCTACGTTTACACCAATAGATATTCCTGAATCTGCAAATTATGTTTTCTTTGGTGTTCCGGGTATTGACTCTACTTTTTGGTCGCCGATTTCCCTTTGGAATAACCCAGATTTAAATACCCCTCAAGGCGAACTGTTTAGTGATCAAAAGTTAATAACAAATGATTTCTATCAAGTACTCAATGATTCATTAGTCGTTTTTACAAAAGGAAAGAAAACAGTAAAAGAAGACCTTATTATTCCTGCGGGATATGAAGTCAGTTTTGAACCAGGAGTAGATTTAGATTTTGTACAAAATGCAAAATTTATTTCCAAATCTCCCGTCTTTATGATTGGCTTAAAAGATGATCCAATACGGATTCAATCGAGTGATCGAACTGGAAATGGATTTACCGTATTGCAATCTAACAAACGCTCTGCCTTACAATATGTATTGTTTCAAGGAATGAATACATTAAATTATAAAGGATGGATGTTGACAGGAGCTGTCACCTTTTATGAATCCGATGTAGACATTAACTATTGTTCATTTACGGATAATGATTGTGAAGATGGATTGAATATTGTCCGCGCTAATTTCACCTACAAAAACTCTTTAATTGCTCGAACAAAGTCAGATGGTTTTGATGCCGATTTTTGTGAAGGTTATATTGAAAATGCAGAGTTTCAAGATACGGGTAATGATGGGATTGATTTTTCAGGAAGTGCAATCCAAATAGAAAGTGTGATGATTAGTAATGCTGGAGATAAGGGAATAAGTATTGGAGAAGCCGCTAAAGTTCGGATCAAAAATGCTACCGTCAAAGGAGCGGTGATAGGTGCTGCTTCTAAAGATAAATCTGAATTAATTATTCAAAATTTAGTATTGGATGATTGTTTACAAGGCTTGGCTTTATACCAAAAGAAACCAGAATTTGGATCAAGTAAAATGGTTGTTAAACAATTAAAAGGAAGCAATTTAAAATTTACGCATAAGGTGGAACCAGGTTCTATTCTTATCTTAAATGGTAAAACCATTACAGGAGATTAACTGAATATGCGATTTGAACGAAAATATAAATTGGAAAATCATTCTCTAGAAACGGTTACACAAAGTATCCTGCTTCATCCTGCGGGTTTTAGAAAAATTTTCCCAGATCGTCAAGTCAATAATATTTATTTAGATACTCCACATTTAGAAACTTTTCATGATAATGTAGATGGTGTGGCTTTTCGAAAGAAGTATCGTATTCGATGGTATGGAAATGATTTTGACCAAATAAAAAAGCCCATATTTGAGATAAAGATCAAAGAGAATATGACAGGAAAAAAAGAATTTGTAGCCTGTGACGATTTTTCTTTTTCGAATGTAAATCAAACTATAAAAAAATTATATACTACAAGACCTGATCTTCCTCAACTCTCCCCTAGCCTGATGAACTCTTATGTGCGTTCTTATTATGGATCTCCTGATGGAAATTTCAGAATTACCATTGATCGACAATTGAGCTATTTCCCCATGCTTTATACTCGGAATTTTAGCCGTTATAATATATTTGACCCAGGCATTGTCTTAGAGTTAAAGTATGATTTTGACTTAGATGGGAAAACGGATTTTATCACGCAATATTTACCTTATCGAGCTACAAAAAGTTCCAAATATGTAACGGGTTTATATCTAACGGCCAACACGGGTTATTAAACTATTCCCCGAATTCTTCTTTAATATAGGCCATGCATAAATCATAGGTAGCCTGTATTCCTTTTTTATGGGTTCGTTCAATTCCGTGAGATGCAGAAACTCCTGGACCAATCAGTCCGACTCTAAAATCATTTCCTGCACGTAAAGCAGCCGTACCATCCGAACCATAATAAGGATACACATCTTGGATGTAAGGGATGTTATTTTTTTCTGCGAGTTGCACTAATTTTTTTCTAAAGTTATAATCATAAGGCCCTGTAGAATCCTTTGCACAAATTGAACAAGCGGTTTCTTTCCCATTACAATCATCACCTACTACCCCCATATCTATAACCAATAATTCTGAAACAGAAGAGGCATAACCTGTGGCTCCACCATGCCCTACTTCTTCATAATGAGAGAAAAATAATTCTACAGGATATTCCTTTTTACTTGCTGCTAATTTTTTAGCCAATTCAAATAAAACCAAACATCCCGCTTTATTATCCATAAATTTTGACTTGATAAAACCACTTTCTGTTTCCGTGTAATGTGTTTCAAAACAAATGAAATCTCCTGTCTGAATCCCCATCGCTAAGGTTTCTTTATCCGAATGCACATCCTCATCTAATCGGACATGCATATTGGAATAATTGCGCTCTTTTTTTCCAATACCCTTATGTACATGAATGGCAGGATTATCCATCAATAGTGTACCCGTATACACTTTTCCATTCATAGTATAGACTCGACAATATGAACCTTCATAAGCATTAAGCAATAAACCACCAATGTTTGAAAATCGTAGGGTTCCATTAGAATTTATTGAAGATACAATGGCTCCTAGCGTATCGGTATGTGCGGCAATAGTCAATTTTGGCGATTTACTAAAGGCCACTTTTACTGCTCCTTTTATAGTATACTCCGGTGTACAACCATAACTTTCAAGGAGGTCGAAAATATACTTACATGCCGTTTCTGTAAACCCAGAAGGGGAATCAATTTCTACTAATTCTTTTAATGTATCAAAATTCATGATGCTGGTTTTATTTCTCACGAAGGTATTCAATTGCCTACAATATCAAAAACGAGGCGTTGGTTTTTTTTGATAATTCGGTGATCGATCTTCAAAGGCAGCATTTGCTTCTTCCAATAAATCTTCAATTTCTTCTCCATATCTTCTTGAATGATGTACAAAAGCTACAGATCTGGCTTTCAATTTTCGAGCAATTGTTCCCGATAAATAAGCCGTACTGTGATGGTTCTTATTAGCAAAATCTTGATCAATATTTCGGTAATAGGTTTCTATGATTAATTGATCCACTTCAGGACAAAAATCTAGGAGTAATTGATGATTTTCTGGAGAACCCAAATGATCCATGACATAGGCTAACCGATGGCCTTTTTGTTCGTAAAAAAGATCAAAATACTTCCCTGCTTTTACTTCTTTATCCTCAATTTTCACTATCGTTTCTGGCAACTTTTTTTCAAAAGCATTTTTTATTTGTCCCACCCAAGGTCCAGGTTTGAAAGGTAAAGGTTTAACTTTTGTTTTGGACACTTCTTCAAATAGGTAAGCTACCGAAACCGTTTTATGATCTAAGAATGTAGCCTTTACATTAAATCTTTTTTCGGAATAAATAATAGAATCTGTGCATTCCTTTTCAAAAACTAATTTCCATTCTGGAGGATTTAAACGATAGTATTTAATTTGGTTTGGTGCAATTAATTCTCTTACCTCAAAAGAAAAAGAATCGGCTTCAATTAAATTCCATTCAAAGCCTGCCATTTTCCCTTCTATGTTTTTAGCAATTCCTGGAGGACCAATGATAATAATTTTCTTACCTGTACCTAACTGATGACGCATAAAGGAATCGAAGAAAATAAAGTGATCAAAATGCGTATGACTTATAAAAAGGACTTTCACTTTTATACATTCTTGTATAGTTAAAGAAGGCGCTTCCCCACAATCTAAAAGATAAAGATCAGAATGATTATCTAAGTTTAAGAGATAACATACATCTTCGTTGGGATTATTTTTTTCGGTAAAATGAATCATGATTATCTATTTGTAAAAAGACTTTTATCTAGACTTTTAAAAAATTAAGTTGGTTTAAAAAGATGCTTTGTTTATTTTGCAAGAAGATAAATCTTATAACAAACAATAATTGGTTTTAATTCCCCAAAATGAAGTTACACTTACTTTTAGTTTTTTCAGTTTTATTTAATGTGTCCTCTGCTTTTAGCCAATATATAAAAGTAGAAAATTCGTGTAGTTCATATTTAAACCAAGAAATTAAACTTCACTCGCTAAGTGAAAAATCCTTAGATGGATTTCAACATATTTTATCTAAATGTAAAAGGTCTTTTGATGTCGAATTATTTGAAGCAGAGATTGATGGATTTCTTTCTTTCTTTCATAATGGCATCCCTTATTTTGTGGCTAATAAAACCCTTCTTCATCAATTAGAAGATGCGGATGGAAAAGATAAAGAAATCTTATATGAAGGGCTTCACCAACTCTTTTATTTAATGGGAGGAGACCCATTAGATGGAACACTAAGCTGTCCCTTATTAAGCCTTGAGGCGGATCGTTTTGTAGCCTCTATTTTTTATAAGGAAGAAATTTCTTTAGAAAACACAATGGCTACAGCAAAATACTTCATCAATGAAAAGCGTTTGATTAATCCCGCAGAGCAAACTACTCGATTAGAAGAAATAAAGAAAGCATATTTGGCCGCTAAACAAATGTCAACCTATGAAATGCCAACGCCTAACGAGTCTCCACTTTTACCTGACGAATATATTACTAAAACTCACCGAATAGGTCAACATTTGGTTCATACAGGACGAGGATTTCCCATTTTAAAACAATCTTGGAATAGCAAATTTTATATTGAAAATGCTATTTATGCCCAAGAACGGTGGCATGTAATAATGACTTCTGCTTCTGGGTATGTTCGACAAGCCATGCGATTACGCAGTAAATTTCCTAAAGATGAAATTAAAGAATTTTGGGATGAAGACTACAACATAACTGGTGTGGATTACTTCGAAAAAGAATGGTATATCTGCATGAGTAAATCAGGTAAACGCAATGGACAACGTTGGCGTACCCGTTTAGAATTTCCTTCTGACGAAATTGACAAATGTTGGAATGATGGCTATTATTTAGTCGACATGGCATATGGGAATACCCTTTATGCCATGGTAGCCGAGAAAAAAACGAAAGAATATGAAACGCAGACTTGGTTGAAAAAAACTCAATTTCCAGATAAAGAGATCAATCATTTATTAGCGGAAAAAAGACAAATAGAAATGCTTAAATTCCTTAATGAGGAATGGATCATTATTATGACAAAATTTAAAACGCCCAAAGATCAAATTTGGTTTAAATCTTTAACTTTCCCTTTAGAAAAAATAAAAGAACATCAGGAAAATAAATACATAGTATCTGATGTCGCTTATGGTCATGGCCATTGGGTAATTGTGATGACGAAAAAATAATAAAAATGAAAAAGACAATTGGTTTTGGTTCGCTTTGTGTACATGAAGAAAAACCTACAGAGATAGTACGCCCCCATTTAAATCCTGTACATTTTACTTCCTCTTTTAACTTTGATCATATCCAACAAGGGATTGATATTTTTTCTGGAAAAGAAAGTGGGCATACCTATAGTCGTTATGGTAACCCTACTGTAGAATTAGTCGCAAAACGCATTGCTAAACTTGCGGGATATGGTTTAGATTTTGAACCCACTGCTTACATGACTAGTTCTGGAATGTCTGCCATATCTACGATCATTGCTGGATTATTAAAACAAGGAGACAAAGTACTTACTCAAGGTAATTTGTATGGAGGAACCACCGAACTCTTAGTCCGAATTTTTTCTCAATTTGGAATAGAACCTATATTCACGGATTTAAATAATTTGGATGAAGTCGAATCGATTGTTAAGGCAGATGATGCAATAAAAATGATTTATTTGGAAACGCCCGCGAACCCTACACTTGCTTGTGTAGATTTAGAGGCTTTGGGTAATTTAGCAAAAAAGCATCAGATATATTCTGTGGTAGACAATACTTTTTGTACGCCTTATTTACAACAACCATTGGCTTATGGAATTGATTTTGTTATTCATTCGACGACCAAATATCTCAATGGACATGGCAATTCGATTTCGGGCATTATTATAGGAAAAGATGAAACATTAATGCAAGAAAAAGTGTGGAAGGCATTAAAATTAATGGGCACAAATTGTAATCCTTTTGATGCTTGGTTGACCAATAATGGTTTAAAAACTTTAGAATTACGAATGGATCGACATGGAGCAAATGCTTTGGCCATTGCTCATTTTCTAGAAAAAAATGATGCTGTTTTAGCTGTAAATTATCCGGGGCTTCCTTCCCACAAAGATCATCAATTGGCTTGCCAACAAATGCGCAATTTTGGAGGGATGTTGAGTTTTGAAATCAAAGGCGGTTTACAAGCAGGAATCAATTTTATGAACAAGGTTCAGTTTTGTTCTCTTGCGCCCACGCTTGGCGATGTAGACACCCTTATTCTACATCCTGCATCTAGTTCTCATGTAAATGTAGACAAAGCCTTACGAGAAGCCAATGGGATACGAGATGGACTAATCCGCCTTTCGGTCGGCATTGAAAATGTAGAAGATATTATAGCGGATATTGAGCAAGCCTTATAAGTCTCTTCTATTGACAATCCAATAAGTGATTCCAATAAATAATGCGGTATATCCCATCGTTAAAACGATGGCTGTAGTTGGAGGTAATATTTGAACAAATTCACCATTGGTTACCCGAACAAAACGATCAAAAAACTCTGGGTAGGCTAAATCTTCCATTACATTTAAAGGATAATAATCTCTACCTACTTTTCCGAATAATTTGGTATGTGGCCAATACCGTAAAAGAGGTTCTATGAAAAAAGTATAGACTACAAATGCAAGTAAAGCCAAACCCGATCTTCGAACGATAAAAGCAATCATCATTGCAAAAATCATATAGCCAAAACTCATGAGTCCAAAGCGATAAATGTAACTTGTATCTTCAAAAGCATAAGTCCAATCTTTGATGTAGCTGGTATGTGTTATTCCAAAAACGGTGGCGACCAAAACATAGTAGGCTGTGGCTCCTAATGCTAAAGTAAAGATCATTACAATTTTGCTTAAAACAAATTCGTTCCGACTAATCCCTGTCATGATATTTTGACGAAAAGTTTTGTTGGCATATTCTCTGGTCACCATTTGAATAGTTAAAAAACCAAAGAAGAAAAAGACCATCCAATTACCTAAATATCCTAGGGTTGACCAAACTGCGGGGAAACTATAAAAGCTAGGGATAGGTGCATCTTGTGGAAGCTCTCCAGGAGCTTTACCAATTAAAAACATGGCAGGCATCAATAATACGTATAGTAAAATTACCGCCTTAAACATCCGATAAGACTTCAACTTCAACCATTCCAAGTTCCACAAATAGAATATATTTTTCATGTGCTTTTTTTATTAATCAACAGATAAATTAACTTAAAGAAGACTAGACATTTTGTGTTCTTTCCAAGAACTCTTCTTCTAAACTTTTTTGCTTAACCAAAAGATGAGAAAGAGTAATATTTCTCTCAAAACAAAATTGATTGATGGCATCGGCAGAATAATTTTCATCTACTGTGAGCAGTAATTTTCCTCCATCCTCTTCAATGGATTCAATGAAAGCACATGAAGACAATGCTTCCCTAAGATTTGATTGATCCTTTGCAGCCACTTCGATAGTTAATTGTTGATTGATGATGCCATCTACCGTTCCGTCTGCCAATAGATTTCCTTTCTTAATAATCATCACATGAGAACAAATCTTTTCTACTTCATCTAGAATATGACTAGCCATAATGATGGTTTTACCCCGTTCAGCAATTTTCAATAATAAATTACGTACTTCGGCGATTCCTTCGGGATCAAGTCCATTGGTGGGTTCATCAAAAATGAGGACATCGGGGTCACCTACTAGGCAAGCTGCAATAGCTAACCGCTGCTTCATTCCAAGAGAGTAAGTTTTAAATGCAGAATCCTTTCGATCAAATAGATTGACTAGTTTTAATATTTCGTCAAAATCATTTTTAGGACTTATTTTCAAATGCGCCACTATATTTAGATTTTGAATGGCATTCATATTTGGATAAAAATTAGGTGTTTCCAACAGAGTCCCAATTCGTTTTCTATTTTCAGATGCGTTTCCATCTCCAAACCAATTGAAAGTACCTGAATCGGGTTTAGTAATTCCCAAGATCATTCCTAGAGTAGTAGATTTTCCACTTCCATTGGGTCCAAGGATTCCATAAATTTCGCCAGGTTGTACTTCAAGAGAAAGCTGGTTGACGGCTTGAATTTTCCCATAGGATTTACTCAAGTTATGAATGGTTAAGACTGCATTGTCCATAGTGTGTTATTTTAAATGGAAGATAAAAGGTATTTGTAGAAAAGATAGATAAGTTTGATTAAATGTTGGGATTTTTAGACGAAAATTAAACCTTTTAAATAAAAATGCCTGTACAATTATTTATACAGGCATTAAGAATAGTTCTATTTATTTTACCATTTCGAATTTATCCAATCTAATGTAAATTGAAATACTTTTTCACGATCTACTTCATTATGAATTTCATGGTACATATTTTCCCAAACTTTAAAGGTGATATCTCCTTGGGCTTTTTTAGAAAATGCTTCCGTTCCTTTCATAGAAGTTAATTGATCTTCTTCTGCATGCATTAGTAAAGTAGGCACAGGTAATACACCACTAAAATCGACTAAATATTGAGCGGCGTCCATCATATCCATTCCTGTAGCCGAAGTAATTTTTCCGTGGACTAAAGGATCATTGGAATACTTCTCGACCTCCTTTTTATCTTTACTGATATGATCTACATTTAAACCTGAAGGCTGTGTCAAGCCAGGAGCAATTTTTCTAGATAATCGACCAAGAGTTACCATGAACTTAGAAGGTTCGAACGCTAGCTTTATCCAAGGTGCGGTGGCAATTAACAATTTGATAGAAGGATTTTTACGTATTAAATAGTTCAATACAAGATTTCCTCCCATAGAATGTCCATAAAGAATGACGGGTAGATTTGGATATCTTTCTGACACTTCATCTAGCAGTTGTGTAATTTCATCTAAAAAGGCATTAAAAGAACTAGTATGTCCTCTTTTACCTCCCGATTTTCCATGCCCTCTACGATCGTAAGCTACAGTAGCAAAACCAGCTTTGGCATAAAATTCAGCAACGTGTTGATATCGATTGCAATGCTCACCTAAACCGTGAACTAAGGCGATGACTCCTTTAGGTTCATCATTGGGTTTCCATTCTAATCCGTAAATTGGAATATTGTCTGAAGTATCCCAAGAAAATTCTATTTTTTTCATTGATTGGTTTTATGAATAGCAAGGTACAAAATTCAATTTTATAAACAAAAAAACCCATTCTTTGCAGAATGGGTTTAATATTTAAATTCATTATTTCGTTTAGTTCATCCAAACTCCACTTTGGAAGTGAATGATTCGAGCACTTGGTAATTTATCAGAAACTTTGTTTTCTAAAAACTTTTGTGCTTGATTTCCATTTCGAAAATCACCAACTAAATAGTGAAATCCGCCATTATCATCTTTTTGAACACATACATCTTCATAATTACTCAAAACAGAATGAGAGGGTCCTAATACTTTGCTAGAGCTAATTAATAAAACTTTAAACCCTGTATAATTTGCAGGCAGCTTTGCTATCTTTCTTGCACGACCAGCTAGTGACCCCATAGGATTACTATAAT
>JAHDCJ010000015.1:32359-58937 GCA_020629935.1 Saprospiraceae bacterium
ACTACTTCTGGTGCTTCTATTACTTCCTCTACTACATCTGGAATTTCTACTACCTCTTCTTCTAGCTCAGGTATTGCCTCTACTACTTCTTCGATAGCTACAGGTGGTTCTTCAATAATTGCAACCTCTTCTACAGGTTGGTTTGCGAAGTGTTCAGGTTCAGTACTTTCAATAATAGTTTCTTCCTCTTCTATTGGAATAGCCACTGTTCCTTCATCTCCGCCAGTTAGAGAATTGGAAGGTTGCGAAGTTGGGATTTCGTCTGCATCACCTTTGGGTTCTTCCTCATTTGAGGGAGGTACACCACCTTCAGGCACTTGGTAAACCGTTTGGTCTAACTGCATGATTTCTTCCATAAGGATTTCATCTTCTATAATGCTTTTTAAGGTTCTGTTTTTATAAGGATCTTCCTTAAAAAATCCGACCACTTTGAATTCTGTACGACGATTTCGTGCATGTTCATCTTCTTCACATTCTACACCATCTTTACATTTATTTTTAAGATCAATCTCTCCATAGCCTTTTGGTGTAAGATTTTTTCGATCTACACCTTGTCCTACTAAATAATCTACGGCCGCTTTTGCGCGTTTATGTGAAAGTTCAAAATTCGATTGGGAAGTTCCTCTAGAATCTGTATGAGAAGAAAGTTCAATTATTAACTGTCGATTATCATTAAGAATATTAACGAGTTTATCTAGTTCTAAAGCAGCATCTGGTCGAATATCCCATTTACCAAGACTATAGTAAATGTTTTTAATTTCGATGGCTTCATTGACTTGTACTTTTCTAAGGTTGATATCTGCGGCTAATGTTCCTGCGGAATGTCCTGAGGTAAGGTTATCATTTACTCCTGGAGTTACCTTTCCAAATCCTTCCATACAAAGAATACAGCCATCAACGGCTACGTTGACTTCCATTCTTTTGGTAAAGAATCCTTCTTTTCGAATCATCATGGTGTATTTATTTCCTTGTTCAAAAGTAAAAGAAAAGGTATGACCAGGATGTTTGATTAATGCTAAAGATTCTTCTTTTTTGGTGTGATTGTACACTTCAATAGTAGCGTCTGTAATGGCGTCTGCAGGTTCTTCTGACTCTGGGTCAATTAATTCGGCCATGGTTACTTCAAAGATATAACCAGGCGCCCGTTCCATAGGAATTTTTAAATAAAGGGTTTCTCCATCTGATTTTCCTTTTGTCGAAAAATCAACTTCCACATCACTAAATCCGTTTTTGCGAACTTTTACAATAAAGTCGGTATTGATGGGAAGATTAAGATCAAATTTTCCTTCTTCGTCAGATCCTGTTTTTTCAATAACTGCAGAATTGCCATCATATACGGTAACGGTTGCACTATTTAAAAATCCAGTACCATTTTTGGCGTATACAAAACCTTCTACATTGGCTGACTGTGCATCAATGAATATGGGGTTAAGAAAAAACAAGAGGGCAATAGCTCCAATAATTTTTCTCATGATTAAAATTTTATGGTTAAAATGTGTTTAAAAAATAAGTTTTAAGAAAACGGTTAAACCCCATTTTCTTATTTTAGAAGTTATTCATAACTTCCATATCAAATACTAACTAGCAATAATGATACCTACAAAAATACGACTAAACATTTAGTCTATTTCAATTCGCTTTATCTTTAACAGATTTACTGCGTTATTGGTATATCCTTTAACATTTTTATGCGAAAATCTAGCGGTTTCGTCATAAAAAAGGAATACCACAGGCGCTTCTTCAATTAAAATTCGATCCATTTGATGATAAAGAGCAAATCGCTTTTGGTCATCATTTTCATTCAAAGCGGTTTCGTAAAGTCGGTCAAATTCATCATTCTTAAAATGTGTATAATTCGGGGGTGCCGAATTTTTGCCATAAAAAACAGAAAAGAAATTCTCCGCATCTGCGTAATCTGCAATCCAAGAAGCTCTAAAAAAAGATACTTGTCCTTTACGCATCAATTCTCGAAGCGTAGAAGATTGCATAATATCAATTTTAACAGGGATTCCAATGTCTTCCCATTGTTTAGCGACAAAAGTGCATATATCTTGATAATCTGTTCCAGTAGTCAACGTAATCTCCGGAAAGCCTTTACCATCGGGATATCCCGCTTTGGCTAATAACTTTCGGGCTTGTGGCACATCAAATGAGTAGCCTTTCACTTCCTTATCATTAAAAGAAGGGAGTCCTCTAGGTACAAAACCTGCATTGGCCGCTTTACCTACATTATTTCGAAGTGATCGCAACATTTTTTCACGATCAATAGCAAAATTTAAAGCTTGTCGAACATATTTATTCTTCAAAGGGCTTTTATCCGTTTGGGCCAAATTAATTCCTAAATATTCTGAATTTAAAAAAGGTGCTTTATAAAAATCAACTTTTGATTTTTGTGCTTCTAAAATCTCTCCTTCCTTTGACAATAACTGATCTACAAAGGAGGCTTCTAAACCAGAAATAAAATTAATTTTTTGCTTTGTAAACTCTAGATATCCTGTATTACGGTCTCCCATAAAATTGACTCTTACTCCATCTACTTTGGGAAGTCCTTTTTCAAAGTACTTTTCGTTTTTGCCTAAAATTAGCGCTTGGTTTTCAATCCATTTTGTAAAAACAAACGGGCCTGTTCCTACAGGGTTAGCTCGAAAATCTTTACCATATTTATCAATCGCCTCTTTAGGAACTACCGCACAATATTGCATAGCAAAAACACCGAGCATCGGTCGAAAAGGTTTGATCAAATGTACTTTTAATTCGGTATCTGAAGTGGCTTCAAAAGGATTTTCATTGCGTACTCTATTTTTAAAAATCCAAGAACCTGGAGAAGCGACTTGATCATCTAATATTCGATTAAGACTATAAACAAAATCACTTGCTACTACTTTCCTCCCTTTTCCTTCTGGAAAACATGCATTATCGTGAAAAAACACGTCGTCTCTTAAGGTAAATGTGTAAGTCAATCCATCTTCGCTAATCGTCCAAGAGGAAGCCACGAGGGGTTTTATATTTAAGCCTTCATCAAATTCTAATAGACTACTAAATACATGATCTACTGCCCAAATATTCGACTGATTCCTAGCAAATGCAGGATCCAACGAAGTAACTGGAGTGGGTTGATTGTATTTGAATACTTTTTTAGTTGTTGTAGAGCCTGGTGTTTCTTCACCTCCACAGCCTATACACAAAAGGCTAAAAACCATAACCACAAAACCAAGAAGTCGTCCCATATTTATTTCTATTTAGAATTTAATAAATTCTTCAATTTGTTGTTCTATTGCTTTTAAAGTTCCCTCATCAGTAATTGATCCTTCTTCATTTAATAAACTTTCTACCACTGAAATGGGTAATCGATTTGGCATCACACAAACCCCTAAATAATTGAGCACGCCCGTTAGGTGCTCCATACCTCTTAAATTTCCAGCACGACCAGAAGATACCCCAACTATTGCTGCGCGCTTTCCTCTAAAATTTTCTGCATTAGAACGTATAGAACAAGCATCAATAAATAGTTTGACTATCCCTGGGAAACTCCCATTATACTCAGGAACTACAAATAACATCTTTGTTGCTCCAATCAAATATTTGTCTTGAATATTAGAAAGATCTTTATCTTGTCCCTCTAATGAATACATTAAATTATGTAGCATTGAATTGGGCAAATCTTGCATATCAAGCAATTGAACTTCAGCTCCTTTGGACTGAAATAAATGTAAATAATGATTGGCTATTTTGGCAGATGTAGCCCCCTTTCTATTCGTAGCAACGATTATCGAAATCATATGGTTGGGATTATTAGTAAAAAAATTCGCTGCAAAGATAGAAAAAAGGCACAAAGGCAAGCAATTTTTATTTTAATCTACTAGAATCCTTACCTTTAGCGTATTATTAAAAATCACTTCAGATGGAAGCCAAAAATCCTATAACGGATTGGAAAAATCGAAAAGGCAACGCCCGTAAAACGATAAAAAAAATAGTAAAAAAACTGAATGGGCAAAAAGGCAAAAAACTAGATGCCCTTGCCCAATCTACCCATGAGCAAGTATTTGAACGCGTAGATTGTTTAGATTGTGCAAATTGCTGTACGAGTATTCCTCCAATTGTTAATCGTACAGATACCAATCGTATTGCCAAATTACTGGGAATGAAACCGAATCAATTTGAAAAAGAATATTTACTCATAGATGAAGATGGAGATACGGTGATGAATCAAAGTCCTTGTCCTTTTCTTTTAGAAGATCATAAGTGCTTTATATATGAACATCGGCCTAAAGCCTGTCGAGCCTATCCACATACTGACTTTGATCAATTTTCAAATAATTTAAATTTACACGAAAAGAATTATAAAATTTGTCCCGCGGTTTTCCATATTTTAGAATCATTAAATGAACAATTATAGATGTATTTTTTTCACAATAAAACAAAACGAAGCCTTCTTATTTTTTTCCTTTTTAGCTTGTTTTTTTCATCTTGCAATAACAAAGAAGCTGTAATTCCTCCTATGAAAAAAGAATCTAAAATAGTGATTAAATCACTGAAAGAAATGGGTAAAAATTTAGATTTAATTTCTTTAGGTAAAGCTAAAAAAGATATCCTATCTTTTAATGATCCTATTGCTGAAGGTCATATTTTATTGGAATATGCACGCTATTATTATCAACATGATCGAGATTCATCGAAATATTTTTTCAACTTAGCAGAACAACATGCTTCTGGTATTAAAGACTATGATTTATTATTTACGATGATGATGGTACAAGTAGCGAACAACAAACTAGATAAACCACTCGCATTAAGCTACTTACAAAAAGCAGATTCGATAGCTGATTTAAGTAAGGATCAAAAAAAGATACCCATTCCGAATGAGCGTTTAGGTGGGATTTATTTTAACACGAATCCTCAAAAAAGTATCCAACATTTTCAAAAAGCAGCAGATGCTTATGTGGCAATCAATGATAAAAAGAAGGCTGGATTTTGCAATCAAAATATTGCCTTTATTTATGATGAGAAATTGAACGAATACCCTAAGGCGTTGAGTCACTCCAATATCGCTCTTAATATTTGGCAAGATTTATCTGACACCTTGAATGAAGCCAATATTTTAAAGTACATCGGCTTACTAGAAGGGAAATTAAAATCCTTTGATGCAGCCAAAAATCATATAGCCACAGCAATAGAAAAATTTCAGCAAAAGAAAAATGATCGCGGAATTGCGGTCTGTTATTTTGACTTAGGACAAGTTTATTTTGAAGAAGGCAAATTAGATTCTTCAATAGTTCAATACAATAAAGCCTTAAATATTTGGGAGAAAACTACCGATTATAATCGAATGGTGGGCATCAATACACAAAAGATTAAAGCCTTAGATGCTATGGATAATTCTCTTGAAGCAAAGTCAATAATCAAAGCCAATGAAGCGATGATCAACCAACATCAAATCGGATGGCAAGACCGAATATCCTTTTATGAAATGGCTAAAGATTTTTATTCAAAAAACGAAAATGAACCTAAAGCAACACTTTATCAATCTCAATTTAAAAAGCTATCAGACAGTTTAGATATAGCTGGAATAAAACGTTAAGCTGCTTTCACTGTAGAAGCTGGTCGTTCGATTTGCTTAGTTCTTCTTTTCAACATTTCAATGACTTCTTCATTCGTTTTAAAACGATTACCTAGGTTGATAAATCGATCGGCTAAGACGTCATAACGTTTAAGCATCAACCAAAACCAAACCGCATTAAAATCCATCCCTTCAAAAACGATGGCGTTTTGATCGGCATATTTTTGTACATTTTTCTTAAAATCGACCGGCATGTCGGTCCAGTGCATATGAGGTCGAAGGTGATGCCCAATGTGATAACCGTCATTAAAGCACTGTTTGTTGTATACACTATTAATTACCGTAATGCTATTACAAAAATTATTTTCAGGATCATCCTTACAAATAAAAGCATGTTGGGCCCAATTACCAGACATCATTGCAAATCTAGAAACGATAAAAGGTAAAATAAAAACAATGAATGTGGCTTTAAAACTTACAAAAACCGACAACAAAATACAAAATAGAATAAAAGTAAACTCTCCACGAATCACCTTAACTACAAATTTTTTCCGTTCTCTTCGGGTAAAATACCCCACCAACTGCCCTACTCCAATGGTAAGAAATACGCCAAAGTAATGCATAAAATGCCAAAAGTTATCTCGTTGGTAATACATCGTACAACTTAAATCTTCAATTTGATTATTTTCGGCATGATGCATACCGATATGATGGCTAAAATAGGTTTCTGGTGATTGTCCAAAAAAGAATCCCAAAACCCAAGGAATGTAATAATTTCCTACTTCATATTCACGTTTGAAAAAACGGCGGTGGCTGGTATTATGCAGCATTAAGATAAAAGGGCCCATAAACATTCCAAAAGCTAAACTGGCATAAACAACCGCGGCTACAGCCCAAGCCCATCCATTAAGAAAGGGAGTGTACAACAAAATAGCCGCTGGAATAAGTAAGAATGTGAGTTTTAGGCATAAATAAACAAAGGGAAGATCTCGTTCATCATTGATTAAATTTATCCAAAACTTCTCAAAGCCGTTGTATTCCTTTTTTACGAATATTGGATCTACAATTTCAGGTAAGGTTTTCATGATGTTAGTTCGTGTTTAGTCAACTTTGTACTGCAAAGAAACCATTATTTTACCGTTTTGTTGTTCTTTTTATCGACTTTTCGTTGATCGTATTATAGAAATTAACAATAATGCGACAATTTTATTTTTAGTTTAAAAAAATTTGTCATTTAATTTTAAAGGATTTTGTATCTTTCGAATCTAATTTTTTAATCACTAAAAAAACATTATGGGTTTATTCAGTAAACTAAAAAAGTTTGTAGGCTTTTCAGGGGTAAAAGTCGAATTTACAAAAGTAGAAAGTCCTTTTACTTTAACGGATTCTGTTATTAAATCACAATATGTGGTCAATGCAGCAGATGATGTAACCATCCTAAGTGTAACACACACTTTTTATGCAAAAAGAACTATCGGAAGTGGAGAAGATGCTACGGAAGAAGAAATTATTATTGTAGAAGAAGAACAAGACGGTCGTTATGATGGAGATGAATCATTTCCTGTAGCCTTAGGTGCAGGAGAAAGTTTTGAACATGGGATGTGTCTTATTCGAGTAGATGTAGGCGAGAAATTAGCAAAATGGGGTGTTACGGATGGTTATTCAGCCAATATGCAAGGCGCTAAATTCTTTTTAAAAGTAGAGGTTGATATTAAAGAAACTGCTTTTGCTTTTGATCCTGAGGCGGAAGCCGAGATTGTTCCTCAATAACCATTCTAAAAAAATACAATGGAAAACTTAAACAGTTTTATCCATTATCCTATCCTCCAAGCCTTAAGTTTTTGGTTTTTGGCCTTCTTGTTTTTATATCTTTTGAGGCCAAAAACTAAAAAAGAGGCTTGGAATATTTCCCTTTTTTTTATTCTTATTTTTCTATTGATCAATGCAGTGCTTTCCTTTTGGAGTGATTCTACTTGGAAGTATGTATTATATTCTGCTTTTATTGGTGGAGGGTTTACTTTTTCGGTTGGCTATTTAGCAGAATTTATTATAAAAAGAAAAAATTTAAAAGGTAGCGGAGAATCCGCTGTCTTTCTAATGCTTTTTATGTTTCATTTACCCTTTTTACTAATCATTGCATTGCTTAAAACAATTTTTTAAATTCAATTAAAACATGAGTGAACAACTTCTAGATCTAATATTTGAAAGAGATATAAATAAAATTGAAAAATGCATTAAGGAAGGTACTTCTCCTAACGCAGTGGTTCATTTAGATCGTAGAGCATTGTCTATGATCGCTGCTTGTGGTTATATTGACCAAGCAGAAAAGTTATTAGAACTTGGCGCAGATATTAATCTTCCCAATGAAGGTGATTTAGGATATACACCTATAATAGAAGCTGCTAGAGATGGACAACCAGAAATGGTTCAATTTCTTTTTGATAATAAAGCTAATCTTGAAAGTGTAGATACTAGAGAAGGTACCGCATTAATTCATTCTTGTATTTCTGCACATCACGAGGTATTGCGTTTATTGATAAAATTGGGTGCCGATGTCAATGGTAAGGATGTGGATCATCAAACTGGCGTGCATTATTTGTGCCGTTATGCAAAAGGTTGGGGAAGCTATACCATCACCCAAACGATTGATGGAGTAGAAACAGAACTAGAAAATCCACGTTTCCAAGAACATACGGATATCTTGACGATTTTATTAGAAAATGGAGCCGATGTGAATGCCGAAACCACTTATGGATATACCCCATTAATTTTAGCTGCAGAATCTGATGCCGCTTCGTTTATTCCAATGCTGATAGAAAAAGGAGCTGATGTAAATTGGGCCAATAGCAAAGGGTTTTCCGCTTTAATGGCTGCCACTGATCGAGGCAATATAGATGCGGTAAACATGTTACTTCAACATGATGCCGACATTATGGTAGTAGATAATGATGGTTTTACTCCTGTCCTTGGAGCAACAATGGCCGGAAATGTAGAACTATTAAAATTATTGTTGGAAAAAGGAGCACCAAAATCAATACGAGCCAAAGTAGCCTATAGACAAGTAGAAATTGGAGATAATGCCCTAAGCCTAGCAAAAAAAATGGAGCGTTCAGATTTAATTGAGCTTTTAGAAGACTAGTATTTATGTTAAAATAACGACATTGAAATATTCTGTAGAAATAAAAGAAACCAAAAAAGGTATTGAAATTGCTATTTGGAATAATAACCCAAACCTCATTGCACTCATTATTTTATTTACCTTAATCTTAACTTCTGGAGCTTTATTCTTAATGGTATTAATATTATGGGTAAGCAATGGTGCCCCTCTTCGGTTGGGGCTAATCATTGGACTAATCCTTTTAGGTATTATTACCTATTATTTTTCAAGGTTATTTTTATGGAATCAACGAGGGAAAGAGTTATTGATTATTGAAGATCATCAACTATTCCAAACGATGTCATATGGGCTCTTCAAAGATCAAATTCAAACCTTGCAGACTGCAAGTTTATCGATACGACTTATTTCTGGAAATCCGAAAGATGATGACATGCCAGAAAATCAAATTTTAGACGCCAATTTACAATATAATTTACCCATTGGATATCTCCGATTTTCAGATGAGAATGATCGATTTTTCATTACCGAAACTCAACTTCAATTAAATCAACTCCGAGAAATACGGAAAGCGATATTAGATGCCATTTGATTTATGAAAGACCTTTGTATTTCATCCCTCATTTTCTAAACAAAATCAAGAAAAAACCTTACCTTTGCAGTCGCTTTTATTAGAAGTTGTTTATTAAAACTTCATACTGAAAATCAAAAAACTATGTTAACTGCTAACGAAATTGGACTTCAATACGGAAAACGCGTATTATTTGATGAAGTCAATCTTAAATTTACCAAAGGAAATTGCTATGGGGTTATTGGAGCAAATGGTGCAGGTAAATCTACCTTCTTAAAAATTCTTTCTGGAGAAATCTCTCCTACCCGAGGATCTGTAAGTAAAGAACCTGGAAATCGAATGGCTGTCCTAAAACAAAACCACTTTGAGTTTGATGATATTACAGTAATTAACACGGTAATTATGGGTCATAAAGAAATGTATGACATCATGATGGAGAAAGATGCGATTTATATGGACCCTGATGCCACAGAAGCCGATGGTCTACGAGCAGCCGATTTAGAGAATACTTATGGGGAAATGGGTGGTTGGACTGCGGAAAGTGATGCCGCAGAGCTTTTAAGTAACTTAGGAGTTAAAGAAATGCATCACCATAAAACAATGAAAGAGCTTCCTGGTTCTGAAAAAGTAAAAGTGTTATTAGCACAAGCTTTATTTGGAGAACCTGATATGTTGTTACTTGATGAGCCTACCAACGATTTGGATGCCAAGACCGCTACTTGGTTAGCTGATTTTTTAGCTGATTATAAAAACATGGTGATTGTAGTATCTCACGATAGATACTTTTTAGACATGGTTTGTACGCATATGGTAGATATTGATTTTGGTCAAATTCGAATATTTACAGGGAATTATACCTTCTGGTATGAATCTTCTCAATTGATGCTTGCCCAAGCGAGTAATAAGAATAAAAAGACCGAGCAAAAACGTAAAGAATTGATGGAGTTTATCCAACGATTTAGCGCCAATGCTTCTAAGTCCAAACAAGCAACCAGTAGAAAGAAAGCTTTAGAGAAATTGAATTTAGAAGAGATAAAACCTTCGAGTAGAAAATATCCTTTTATTCATTTTAAACCCGAGCGTTTACCAGGTGATCAAATTCTCAGAGTGGAAGATTTAAAATTGACGGCAACAGACGGCACCGTTTTATTTGATAAAATCTCTTTTACTATGAATAAAGGAGATAAAATTGCAGTATTGGCTGAAAATGGAAATGTACTCACTGCATTTTTTGAAGTATTAGCTGGAGAGAGAAAACCAGATCAAGGAATCATTGAATTTGGTACGACCATTACTAAAGCTTATTTACCTAATGAAAATGATGAATTTTTCAGTGGAGCTAATGATGTGAATTTAATGGATTGGTTACGTGAATATTCTGAAAATAAAGATGAACAATTTATTAGAGGATTTTTAGGTCGAATGTTATTTTCTGGAGAAGAAGTACACAAAAACACTTCGGTACTTTCTGGAGGAGAAAAAGTGCGATGTATGATGTCTAAAACCATGTTGGCTAGTCCGAATTTCTTGATTATGGATGAACCAACCAACCACTTAGATCTAGAATCTATTACCGCTTTAAATAACGCATTGCAAGATTTTGAAGGGAATCTTATTTTTAGCTCACATGATCATAAATTAATGAATACTGCAGGTAATCGTATTATCGAAATCACCACCAATGGATTGATCGATCGATTGATGACTTTCAATGAATATATCAATTCAGATGTAGTACAAAAACAAAAAGAAGAAATGGTGGCAATTAGCTAATTTTTTCTTTTAGAAATAAAAAAAGGCAATGAGTAAGTACATACTCATTGCCTTTTTCATTTCTAATAAAACAAGAATAATTATCCTTTCACAAGCGCAGTATTTCCAAAGGCTTTCAAGACTTTGATATGAGAAACAACCGCTTTCAAGACATTAGGAAATTCATGGTAAGGCAGATTACATTCCTTAGCTACCTCTTGAATTATTTTTGATATTTTACGGTAATGGACATGACTAATGGTAGGAAATAAATGATGCTCGATTTGATGATTTAAACCACCTGTCAACCAACTGACTATTCGACTATTCCCAGCAAAGTTTGCCGTGGTGCGCAATTGATGAATAGCCCACGTATTTTTCATAAGTCCCTCACTAGGCGGATGATGATGTTCGGGTCCTTCGACTACATGGGCGAGTTGGAAAACCATAGTAATAATAAAGCCTGCCAACATTTGCATAAAGAGAAAGCCCAATAAAACAGTACCTACAGACGCTCCGAGCCAAATTGGCAATGCAATGATATAAAAAGCAAAGAATACTTTTGATAGGATAAGAATGATCAATTCCGTTTTCATATGATAACCGAATTGCTTGGCAATACCATTGTTTTTATAAATGACATACTGTTTAAAATCTTTAAACAAGACCCAACTTATGGTGGCGAAACAATACAAAAATGGACCATAAATATGCTGATAACGATGGACACTTTTTAGCTTATCTTCAGGAGAAAGCCGAAGCAAGGTCTTATCTTTAATATCTTCATCTAAGTGTAGAATATTCGTATACGTATGATGTAGGACATTGTGTTGAATTTTCCAAGTAAAGGAACTCCCACCAATCAAATTTAAAGAATAACCAAAGAAGGCATTTAGCTTTGGGAACTTTGAAAAAGCACCATGATTTGCATCATGCATTACACACAAACCGATACCAGAAAGACCTAAACCTGAAATAATATAACAGACGATAAGGAGCCAGTTGATGGTAGGAAATGCATACACAATAAACAAGGGCACAAAGTATAATGAAAACATGATCCCTGTTTTAAAAAACAATTCAAAATTACCTGATTTTTCAATTTTATTTTGTTCAAAATAAACATTGACTTTTTGCGTAATTAACTTAAAAAAATCACTTGGATCTTTTGCAGGAAATTTAACTTTTGGATATTCCATAACATCTTTGGTTTAAACTATGGCGAAGATACATTTTATCTAATGGAAAATGAATCATAAAACGGGGAATAAGTATCAAGTCCACTTCAAAACACCAAAGGTATTAACTTGTTCATCTCTTTTTTTATCTTTGAGATAGTTTAACAAATTTCATGTCTAAGCATGCAAGCCTCAAAAATCATTATTTCTATTGTCCTCTTGTTGCTTTATAGCTACTTTTGCTTTTTGATGATAAGTATAAGCTGGCAGTATATTTCTTTTGACACTGACATTGCTTTTTTAAGAATCAAACAGGATGTGGCGATTTATAAAGCCTATCAAATTCCTTTTTTTATTCATGTCTTTTTTTCCATCTTGGCCTTACCTGCTGGATTTACTCAATTTTCTTCTTTTCTTCGAAAGAAAAATAAAGGTTTACATCGAAATGCAGGTTACGTTTATTCGATTTCAATTTTATTCTTTGCGGCACCAAGTGGGCTGGTTTTAGCCATTTTTGCCAATGGAGGATGGAGTTCTCAATTGGCTTTTATCTTATTAGCTGTAGGTTGGTTTTATTTTACCTTAATGGCAATGATCGCTATAAAGAAGGGAGATTTTGAAGCTCATAGAAGGTTTATGATACGTAGTTTCGCTTTTACCTTATCAGCTATCACTTTAAGACTTTGGAAAATGGGATTAGTCCATTTTTTCCAACCGCGACCCATGGATGTTTATCGTTGGGTGGCATGGTTAGGTTGGGTAGTTAACCTCATTATTGCAGAATTTATTATTTTTAAGTTTTATAATAAGAAAATGTTTCATTCACCTTCAAACCAAAAAGACAAATTATGAGAAAGTACTTGTTATTTATTTTAATTATTGGGTTTGTAGCCTGTAATTCTACTGATCAAAATACCGTAGAAGATGCAACGACTACCAATGAGAGCAACAAGCCACCCGCCACTAGTGATCCGATACCAGAAACCACACAGGTTCCTGAAAAAGAAAATATCGACGATTTAAGTACATTGGTTGGATATTATGTAGGAGATTTTGTAGCAAAAGATTATAATCCAAATAAAGATTATACTTCTTTTAATCGGATAAATATTGCCATTGATTCATTTCAAGGAGATCAAATTTATGGACATAGTGTAGTTGCTGGAAATAACCGACCTTTTACTGGGAGTTTTTCTATTGACAAGGATGTAATCAAAGTAGAAGCATCTGAACCTGGAGATGATCGTTATGATGGTAAATTTTATTTTCAATTATTACCAAAGACTAAACAAATTAAAGGAACTTGGGAAGCTAATAATAAAAAGCTTGCGGTGTCTACACGGGAATATGAGTTGGATCACAAGAAATTTAATTACAATCCAAATTTAGATTTGCCCAATATCAGTTGGACTGACCTTTATCAAAAATATGATGAATTTAATTATGGTGCAGAATTCCTTACCGAAGAGGTCGTCAAGTTTAATCCTTCAAAGGTATTGCTAAAAAAAGAAGATGTAGAAAATATGTATAAAGGTGATTTAGAAGTTATGCGAAATTCCATTTATGCAAGACATGGTTACTCTTTTAAAAATCGAAGAATACGTTTTATTTTTGATCAAATGGTCAATTGGTACATACCTGTTTCTACCGATGTTCGCGGCAAATTCAGTGAAATTGAAAAGAAAAATATTGAGTTAATGAAACGATATGAAAAACATGCGGAAGTTTATTACGACGAATTTGGTCGATAATAAAACATTGCATGATTTTTGTGGAAAGCATACTAGGAAAATATAGATTCTAGTATGCTTTTCTTTTTCTAATCCTTTCAAAAATCAACGATAATGTATTCAAAATTTAAAAAACTCATTTTACTTTCGCTCCTCTACCCTATTCTATTGGTTATTGATGGTTGTATCATGTGCAAATGTCCTGATGTAGTTCCATTTTTTGATTATGAAAATGTAGACATTATTTCAAATCAAGATAGCTTATTGGCCAATAATGGAGAAATATTTGAAATGTCTCTCTTACCCCAAGATGTAAATTACTTAGTATGCAAACCTGGTTTTAGTTTAGGCTTGATCAATTCCGCACTGGCTTGCAGTTGTATATATAATGGTTTTGAAGGTGCCAAATTTCCTACTACTTCATTAAACATCTTTGCTAATCGTTCCTTTCATGATAGCATTCCAGTAACAGAAAATTTAAATGATCTTTTTCAAATTGAATATTATGAAAATGGCGAAAATAAACTAAAACCCCTTGCTTCGGCTAGTTTGGAAGAAATTGCCTTCCTTGCAGATTTTCAACCCCTTGATTTATTCCTTGAAGCAAGTCCAGATTCAATGGCTTTAGACGAACCTTTTATTTTCAAAGTTGAAATTACTAAATCCAATGGAGAAATTGTGGAAGGTTTTAGTCCAGAAATAAAATGGAAATAATTGATTTTTCCTTAAATTGCATGTCGTAAATTGTTAATAATCTAAAACAAATACAATACTTTTTTATTATGTCAGAAAAATATGTTTCTATAAAAAACCTCAAATTCCTTTTAAATGAGGTACATCAAGTAGATGAAGTTTTTAATCATCCATATTATGAAGATCACAATTCAGAGAGCTTAGAACTAGTGATTGATGCCGCTCAACAAATGGGAGATCAATATTTGTTTCCATACTTTACAGAGATGGATCGTCAAGAAGTTATTTATGACGAGGGAAAAGTGAAGGTACACCATTCGATTCCTACCTTTATGAAGGTTATGGGAGAAGGAGGATGGATTGGAGCACCTGCTCCATATGAAATGGGAGGAATGCAATTACCTGCAATGGCTGTCAATTCGATTTATCTTATTCTGGTAGCAGCCAATAATTCATCTGTGGGTTATCCAGGTTTGACAATGGGTTCTGCTCGATTGATTTTATCTTTTGGTAGTGAAGAACTCAAACAAAAATATATTCCCAATATGTTTGCTGGAAAATGGCAGGGAACAATGGCCTTGACAGAACCACAAGCAGGAAGTTCTTTAAGTGATTTGGTGACTTCAGCAACGCCTACAGAAGAAGGTCATTATTTAATCAAAGGACAAAAAATATTTATCTCTTCTGGCGACTATCAAGATGCAGAAAATGTAATCCATTTAATGCTTGCGCGTATTGATGGCGCACCTGCGGGTTCAAAAGGAATTTCCCTTTTTGTTGTTCCCAAATATCAAATAGATGACCATGGAAATGCTACTTCCAATGATGTAACTACTGCAGGACTTTTTCATAAGATGGGACAAAAAGGCTATGCCACTGCACACTTAATTATGGGTGAAAAAGATAATTGTAAGGGTTATCTTGTAGGAGAAGCAAATAGAGGTCTTCATCAAATGTTTCAAATGATGAATGAAGCGCGAATTATGGTAGGACTTACCGGAGCGGGTATTGCATCTGCTGCATATTATGCTTCTTTAAAATATGCCAATGAGCGACCACAAGGACGAGCAATTTTAGAAAAAGATCCTACTACTCCGCCTACGATGATCATCAATCATCCGGATGTAAAACGGATGTTGTTTTTACAAAAAGCCATTATGGAAGGCTCCATTTCTTTATTAATGGAATGTAGCAAGTTGGCCGACATGGAAATTATTTCCGAAGGAGAAGAAAAAGAAAATTATAATTTATTACTTGAATTACTTACCCCAATTGCTAAGACTTACCCTTCGGAAGACGGAACAAGGTCAGTGAGTACAGGCTTACAAATTTTTGGCGGTTATGGATATTGTGAAGATTTTCCATTAGAACAATTATATCGTGATATTCGTATTTGCGCATTGTATGAAGGAACTACTGGGATTCAATCTTTGGATTTATTAGGGCGAAAAGTAGTTACTAAAAACGGAAAGGCACTTCAATTGTTGGTAAAAGAAATTACCAAAACGATTGAAGAAGCAATGACCTATGATGAGTTAAAACCTTATGCAGAAATTCTTCAAAAAGAAGGCGGAAGATTAAGTAGCGTTACTCAACATTTGATTGGTTTTGCAATGAAAGGTGAAATTGAAGAATACATTGCAGATGCTACAATCTACATGGATTTGTTTAGCCAAAATATTTTAGCTTGGCAATGGTTGAAACAGGCCAACAAAGCAAAGCAAGCTTTGGTTACCAAAAATGTAGGCGGTGAAGATCTTGATTTTTATGAGAGTAAAATTCATACGATGAAATTCTTCTTTAAGTACGAATTGGCAAAGTGTACTGGACTTGCTAAAATCTTAATGAATCCAGAGCGTTTAACCTTATTAAAGGAAGAAGCGAATAAGATCATTTGCTAAATGAAAATAATTGTAAAAAATATAATATGTCTTCTTTTGGTTATTGCTTTTTTTTCTTGCAATAATTCAAAAGAAGACATTCCTAATACTCCAACTAATCCTTCTCAAGTTGGACAATTTGGTGGTGCAGATAAAGGCTCTCTTTTAGAAGCTTTAGAAGGGAATTATCTCTTTTCAGTAAGAAGCATTAAGTATGGAGAAGAAAACGAACCCCTAGGCTACCTACATTTAAAAGATGATAAGTTTAAGTATACCTCTAAGAATAAAAGTCCTTATAAATATGCATTTGTGGTACAAGAAAAAGGGAGTTATAATTTACAATACCTTTCTAAATTTCACGATAAAAGTCCATTAAGTAAGATAGATATTACGGAAGCCTTGGCCAAAATAGAATTTGAAATTGTTGGGGCTGATGATTCGGTCATCAAAGAATTTTTTATTCATTATGACAAAGAAAAAGGAAAGATGATATTCCATTCCTTAATGGGAGAATTCCAACTTTGGAATATTGAAAAACCGCTTTAGTTTTGAGTATTAAAGATTAGACTTTAGATAAAGGTCGTTGCTTTCTCAAAGTAAAATAGAACGCTGCGCCAGACCCAGGTTTAGATTCCACTCGAATTTCTCCACCATGTAATTGTACAATTTTTTTACAAATAGAAAGACCAATTCCTGTTCCTGCTTTTTTATTATCCAATTGGGTAAATAAAGAGAAAATTCTGTTTTGGTAAGCATCTTTAATACCAATGCCATTATCTTTTACACAAAATTCTACAAAATCTTTATCCTCTGTGGCTGTTACTTCTACTTTACATTTATCCTTCCCGCTAAATTTAATTGCGTTGTGAATTAAGTTTTGAAATACTTGGGAAATAGCAGGCGAATAAGCCAATAAATTTGTAGGCAAATCTTTATAAATCACTTCTGCTTCTGCCTCATCAATTGCATGGCGTAGATTTACTTTTACCCGCTCTACTAAGTTATTGAAATTGATTTCTCGCATCCGAAGATTATGACTATCCAACGAAACATAGGAGAGTAAATCAGAAAGCAGGTTGTTCATTTTTTTAGTTCCAATAACCACAAAATTGATAAACTCCTTCCCTTCTTCATCTAAATGATCTGCGTATCGTCGATATAATAAATTAGTAAAACTTCCGATGGTTCGAAGTGGTTCTTTTAAATCATGCGCAATAATCTGAGCAAACTGTTTCAGTTCTGCATTTTTTCGTTCAATATCATTATTAATATTTTCGAGAATATTAATTTTTTCATTCTTCTCTTTGAGCACTTCATCAAATCGTTTCTCTCGAATTTCTTTAATAATCTTTTCTTGGTAACCAATAAGTTGTTTTGCATATTTGTAAGCCACCACAATTTGTCCTAAAGCAGAATAATTTGACTCTAATATTTTCAATGCTTTGACCGTATTGCCTTCCAATTCCATGTTGTTACTTACATCTAAAACTTCCTTAGCAAATTCATTAGATTTAGCTAGTTCCCCTTTTTCTTGATAGTATTCAGCAATGACCAATGCATTAATAGAGACTAAATTAAAATCATTAATACTTCGGGCTCCATTGAGTGATCGGATAAAATAATGATAGGCCTTATCGTATTGTTTCAACTCTCGATAAACCGTTCCTAAATTAGATTCAATGACATAAAGTAAAGTATTGAATTTATTTTGGATACAAATTTCGATGCATCCCAGATATTCATTTAAAGCATCTTGGTATCGTTGCTGTTCTCTATAAATATCACCTACGCTAATATGATAGAAAACGATTCCAATTTCATCATTTTCTTCGCGTTTAATGGTTGCCGATTTTTCAAAATATTCTAAAGCCTCTTCTAGTAATTTTTTCTCTTTATAAACTTGACCTAAATTATTATAAATCCGACCATTAATCTTCTTAACATTGAATTCTAATCCTTTAAAGAAAAATTCAACTGCAAGATGGAAATTTTGCATTTCCAAATATGTTGCTCCAATACAATTATAAAGATTGGCTAATTGGTAGCGATCATTCAGCTCAATAGCAATATCTAAGGCTTTAAAATAGGTTTCTAATGCGAGGGCAAATTTTCCTGTTCGGTTATAACCGTAAGCTAAATAACCCGCAAAAGAGACTTCTTTTTCTATATTTCGGTACGCTCTAGCAACCTCTAACCCCTTAAGCATAAAGGGAATAGTCAATTCAGGTTCAGAATAATAATGTTGTAGGAATATCTTTTCCAGCGTAGACATAGATTCCTCTGGCGAAAGCTTAGGAAGCAATCGTTCAATCTCCTCAAATTTAGGCGCTAAAGCGACCATTTTGAGTTTAGAAGTGTTTTCAGTAAATGATTTTGACTTTACTGTTTTCAATACCAAATATTTTTACTACTTAACCAGTACCTTTTACTTCCATAAAACCTTTTGATAAATCAATTTACTCATAAGACGATAAAATTGCATTAATCGTTGTAAGATGGAGTAAATCCTAAATAATTAGAGGAAAAAAATGGAAGATAAGGTACTTAAAGTTATGTCTTTTTTATATAAAAAAAAATTCAATCCTCTAGATTTTTACTTTTTTTCATAGCTAGAGAGCACAATACATTGATTGTCTGATAAATAAAAATATAATTTTCAAAACTGACTACTCCTTATTCGCTTTATGTGGGGTAAATACTAAACAAATTGAATTAATACAATATCGTTTACCAGACGGAGGAGGTCCATCATTGAATATATGTCCCAAATGACTTCCACAATGGCTACAACATAATTCGGTTCGAACCATCATATGACTGGTATCCACTTTTTGTTCAATATTTGCCGAATCCAATTCGCCCCAAAAGCTAGGCCATCCACAACCCGAATGAAATTTATTGGTAGAAGCAAATAGATCCAAATCACAGGCTGCACAGGAATAAATACCTTCCTCTTCGGTATCTGTATATTCTCCAGTAAAGGCGCGTTCTGTTCCTGCTTGTCGAAGTACACGATACGCTTCTGGACTCAGTTTAGCTTTCCATTCCTCTTCTGTTTTTTCTACTTTATACTTTTTCATAAAAAAACTGGTTTATTCTTTAATAGATTAATTTAGGATTTGTTCAAATTTACTTAAAAAATTAAATAAAGGAATGCTTATTTTATCAACTATAATCAATAGCTCTTATCCGTTTACCTTTTTCATTTTTTCAAAATAATAAAACCCGAACAAAATGGGTAAACCGAGAACGAGCAAAGCTATTCCAAAGGCCGCAAATGCTTGGTAAATGTCAAATACATCTGTAATCCATCCTAATAATGGAGCGATTAATGCAAACAAAGCCCGAATATAAAATCCACGAATTGATAAAATGGTAGCACGCGAACTAGAAGGGGTTTCTTCATTAATAAAGAATTTAAGTAAAGGAACAGAAATCCCTCGAATGAGGTAAATACCTACTACGAAAATTAGCCCCCAATACCCTGGACTTAATGATAAAAATAGAAAGCCCAAAGAGAAAGCAATTAATATTAAAAGCACGCCTTTTACGATTCGATTATTATGTGGAATTTTATACGCCCAAAATGAGCCTAAAGCTACAATCAAATTTAAAAAAGACCACATAAATCCTATATGCGAATCTGAAAAATCAAGCCCTTTTAGATAAGGTTGAGCAAACCAAGCCATCGTTAAACTTGCAGTAGCTAATAATGCCGATAACACAAGTAAGGCATTGAGTTTTTTATTTTCTTTAAAAAGAAAAATAAGAATGGCCCGAACGCTATGTTCATGTTTTTCTTTAACCAATTGTAATTTAGGTTCTACTAAAGTAAAGGCAATAAGAATTCCCAGAAAAGCAAAGATCAATTGAAGTTGAATCGTTATTCTATAGCCGTAATAATCAGCAATAAGTCCACCAAATATGGCTGCAATAGCTTCTGCAAAGGTGTGCATGGAATAGGTTCTCCCTTCAATTTTGGTGTACGTATCGCTTTTTTTTGTATACTTTAATGAATCATAAAGTAAAGCAGAATCTGTACCTGACAAGCAACTATTTCCAAATGCTAAAAAGAGAACGGCAAAGATAAACATCGCCATAGTAGATGAAATACCTAGAATTAGAATACCCACAAAATTAAATATCATGCCGATTATAATGGTATGTTTTCGACCAATAAAATCAGCTAGATATCCAGAGGGCATTTCTGTAATAGCCATGGTTATGGAGTAGATAGATTGAACGATCATTACCTCACTTAGAGATAATCCATTGTCTTGATAAAACAAAACAATGATCGGCATATACAACAAAAACCATTTGGTAAATTTGAGAAGATAGAGCTTATTGACATTCCCTTCCACTCCTCTCATTAGGTTCAAGTTCAAGACATTAAGTATTGTGCAAGAAGTGCATTACATCGCCATCGGAAACTATGTATTCTTTACCTTCTACATGTAATTTCCCAGCTTCCTTCACTGCATTTTCAGATTTATAATTTACATAATCTTCAAAATGAATAACTTGTGCGCGAATAAAACCTCTTTCAAAATCAGAATGTATAACGCCTGCTGCTCCAGGTGCGGTAGTCCCTTTGGTAATAGTCCATGCCCGAACTTCTTTTTCTCCAGCAGTGAAATAGGTAATTAAATTGAGTAAGGCATAACAAGATCGGATGAGTTTATGTACACCAGGTTCTTTTAGTCCCAGATCTTCAATAAATTCCTGACGCTCTTCGAAGCTATCTAATTCCGCAATATCTGCTTCAATTCCAGCAGCAACAATAATGACTTCTGCATTTTCATTTTTTACGGATTCCTTAAAGGTATTCGTATATTCATTTCCTTCATTTACCGAGCTTTCATCTACATTACAAACGTATAAAACGGGCTTACTTGTCAATAAGTATAATTCCTTGAATTCTTTCAATTCTTCAGGTTCAACCGCAAAAGATCGAGCGGAGTTTCCAGTTTCTACATGCTCTTTTAGTCTTTCGGCAAAGGCTAATTGGCGGATAATCTCCTTATCTTGAGATTTCGCTTGCTTTTTTAGTTTTTCTACTCTTTTCTCAAGAATTTCTAAATCCTTAAGTTGGAGTTCTAAATCAATAACTTCTCGATCTCGCACAGGATCAACCGAACCATCAACATGGATAATATTATCATTGGCAAAACATCGCACTACATGCACAATAGCATCGACCTCTCTAATGTTTGCTAAAAATTGATTTCCAAGACCTTCGCCTTTACTTGCTCCTTTTACTAAACCAGCGATATCCACAATTTCAATGGTTGTAGGCACCACTCGTTCAGGATTTACCAACTCCGAAAGTTGATTTATTCGGTTATCGGGAACAGAAATTGTCCCAATATTGGGTTCAATCGTACAAAAAGGGTAATTTGCAGCCTGAGCCTTAGCTGAGGATAAAGCACTAAACAAAGTTGATTTTCCGACGTTAGGTAATCCAACGATACCACATTTTAAAGCCATTTCTTAAATTTTTAAACATATTACAAATGCGCTGCAAAGATATAACAATCTTCGATGATTTACCGCATGAAAATCAAATGTCTTTTAAGGAAATTAACTTCTCCTTTTTTTATTTAATCATTTTATGCCTTATTCTTGGGTTTGTTAGTTGCAAGCCAAAAGTTGGAGAGCAGACGTATGATGCGAGTTCCCCTTATATTTCTTCAGATAATTCACTTAAACTTTTCATTAAATCAGAAACGGAATTAAGTTCCAAAGCTGGACTTGAAGGAAAAACATTGATGAAATTAAATGTAGGAGATCAAATATATTTCAAGGGGGATTATAGTGATTTTACCACTCCAATTACTATTGAGAACAAGCTATATAATTATCCTTGGCTAAAAGTTTTCCATAATGAAACGGAGAAAGAAGGATATATTTATGCAGGTCATGTGAACACCAGATTAAGTGGAGGAAGTCAATTGAAAAAAGAACTTGCTGATAGAGCACGCGTATATTTCTTTGGTGATCGTTTGATTAAAAAAATGGAAGAATACCAAAAAGACTTTAACAACGTAGGTACTGTCAAGGAGTTAGAAACAACCTTTCAAAAAGCCAATACCTTAAGAGAAGTATTACGAAGAAAAATTAAGCAAGTTCATGATAAAGAAGAAAGCTTAGATCCCTTTTTCGAATTTAAAAATCAGTTTCCAGGATTTGAAGTAGAACGAGATCAAACAGGTTCATCTATAGATTTATTGTTTAATTATTCAACATGGAAAGAGTTATCTAGAGAGACATCTTCCAATGGAGACAATACTTTTTTTGAGATCCTTCTTGCGGCAAACAATCAAGGTGTGGAGTTTCATATTCCATCTTGGCAATTATTAGATGAAACTCAAATACATAGCAGATTAGGAAAAGGAATCCATGCAAATTTGTTAGAAAGAATTAAAAATTACGAAGAAGAATTTGATATGTTTTCTTCCGAAATAAATACCATAAAATCTAACATCATTAAAGACATAGTAGAAGGAAAAAGTTATTGGATGACTAAAGAAAGTGTAATCCAAGAGATCGATAATATTTTAGATGAAGAAAAGCAATTATTATCTACCCCACATCGTGTGGCCTTGGAAGCAAGAAAAAAAATTATTGAACAATTTGAAGAAAATAATATTAATATGAATATGCGTAATAATGGATATTCGGATTAATTTTTGATGTAAATGTAATCTAATATGATAAAAATACTTTTCTCTTTTTTATTTGCTGTGGTCTTCTTCCTATTCCTTGCTATTTTTGGAATTGCGATGCTCGTTCGTTCATTTCTAAAAACAAAGCCTAATAAAATTAGAATTAAGGAAGATCTACAAATATTAAAAAAGAAGGTAAAAGATCAATTATTGATTGATCTATCTCCATGGGAGAATAACGAATTAGAGTTGCTTTCACTTGAACAAATCAACAAAAAAATACAACGTAGCAATGCAGGTACCTTTGGACAAGGAATCATTTCTTCTATTTATCATGAGCCATTGATAGCTTATGCTTATAAAAAATATGGTGGTTCAAAACATAATGCACTTTTATTTGCCAAATCTTCTGAGCATGAATATGTCTATAGAATTACTTCTAAAGGGACATTTATCACCATGGATGGAAAAGAATTAGGTGAGTTACGTGAAAACGGAGTGATATATAATCCAGAAAATCGAATGATTGGAAGAATTAATAAAAATCAAAATGAATTGTTGTTACCTATAATGGTAAAGGGAAGAGAGATTGCTAGTTTGATTAATCCCAAATTAAATAAAAACGATACGGTTCCAAGAGCCTTAGATTTAGTAAGTAAATCGGTTACAGATGAAGAAGAAGCGATTTTTGTGGCTTTGGCTGCATTTGAGTTAGCCTATAATAATGAGCAAGACAATTCCTTTTATTAAAAAATACAAGACATGTGTTTGCTTAAAAAGATGCTATAATTTGATTACTTTTTTTAAAATGATCGTCTAAATATTGAAGAAAAATTATTGTGATGAAAAAAATATTTATTCTATTTTTAATATGCACCACCTTTCTCTCACTGGGTTTTAGTCAATCAAGCCCACAAAAAGAAATGGAAGAATCTATAAAAGAATTAGAAGGAGAGTTTAATCAAATGTTCAAAGAGTTTGAAGAAATCATGAAATCCCCTTCTACCCTATTGGATCAATTTCAAATTGAGAAACTCAATGATGAAGGCTGGATGTTAATCGAGGGAGACTCTATTAAGATCAATACCATGTTTGATTTTTTAACAGAAAACATGGAAAAACTGCCTCCAATGTTTAGACCATCTGATGAACATATTGAAAATTTAAAAGGAACATCCAAAATGCTACCTGATCTATTACTCAAAAGTAAAGAGATGCTAGAACAAGAAGATTGGGACAAATTATTAAATGAAATGTTTCGAAATTTAAATCCTCAAATGTTACCACCATCAAGAAAACCTCCAGTCAAAAAAACTGAACCTGGAACAATAAGAATTTAATCTTTATTGGATACGATACTTTTAAAATTTAGACAGGATGTGTTGAACGCTTTGCGTATAAGCACCACCAAATAAATTTACATGCACCAACAAATAATAAAGATGATAATATTGAATCCTATTTTCTAAACCAGGTGCTGTAGGAAAGTGCGCTTCATAACTTTCATAAAACCATTCATTAAATCCACCAAATAAAACACTCATTGCTAAATCCATTTCTCGATGAGCGTAGCTTACAGAAGGATCTACTAGAACAGCTTCTCCGTTATTTGAAACCATAAAATTCCCACTCCATAAGTCTCCATGAATTAAAGAAGGAACTTCCTCAGGAATGATAGAAGGCAACATTTTAAATAATCGCTTTAACTGTTGATCATTTTGCTTATTAAAAAAACCTTTGTCCTTTGCTAGTTGATATTGAGGCTCAATTCTACACTCTACAAAAAAAGTAACAAAGTCAGAATATGCGTTATTCTCTTGTTTTAATGAACCAATATAATTTGATCTATCTAAGCCAAAAGTTTCATTAGTTTTTCGATGTAAATCCCCTAATTGTCTTCCAAATGAATCCCAAAATGATTTATAATCTATTCCTTTTTCTATGTATTCTAAAAGAAGAAAAGCATGGTCTTCTATATGTCCTTCCCGAATAACTTTAGGTGTTCGAATTACCTCTTGAGCTGACAATAAGTTAAGGTCTTCAACTTCCGCGGCAAACATTTTAGGATATTTTTGATAATCATTTATTTTAAAAAAATAACGCCTCAAATCAGTTTGAATATATCCCGCCTTATTAATTGATCCCCCTACTATTTTTTCAAAAGATCTAATTTCCTCTGGTATTAAGGGTTGGAATAATTTAATTATGGTATCCATATTTTAATTCAAAATCATACAAATTTGGAAAGTAATATTAAGACCTGTAATTTACATGAAATTTGTTTAAACATACCATATTAATTAATTTTTTCAATTCAAATAAAATGAAACTTAGTGATTTTTCAGTTACCATCCCAGTAAACGTTGCTTGGGGTGAAATGGATGCTTTTGGTCATGTCAATAATGTGGTATTTTTTAGATACATGGAATCTGGAAGAATCGCTTATTTTGATAAAATAGATTTAAATAAAAAATTAAAACATCATGGCCTTGGTCCTATTCTAGCTGCTACAGAATGTCAATATCTAAAACCACTTTTCTATCCTGACAAGCTTATCGTTGGAATAAAAGTAACCGAAATAAAAAATACAAGTTTTGTAATGGAACAAGCTATTTTTAGTGAGCGATCTGGATTAGTTGCCACAGGAAAAGGAGTTGTTGTAATTTTTAATTATGCTACGCAAAAAAAAGCTCCAATCCCGTCAGAACTAAAATCATTTATTCAAAAATTTGAAGATTAACTTTTGGTATTTGATTAAATATCAAGTTTTGTCAATAAGTTAATATTCCAATAAAAAAAGGGAGCTATTTCTAGCCCCCTCAAAAAATTCGCACCAAAATTATTATTACTTAACTAAGGTCACATCTCCTTTGTATAAGATCACTTCCCCATCAACAAATTCTATTTCTGCATAGTAAACAAATACTGCAGGATTCATTCGTTTACCACGGAAAGTACCATCCCATCCTAATGACTCATCATCCGTTTGGAAATTTGATCCTTCAAAGACCAACTCTCCCCAACGATCATAAACCTTAAGAGCTCTTACCTGAACGACACCTTGATTCCCATACACTGTAAATACATCATTCACTCCATCATCATTAGGTGTAAAGGCATTTGGAATATAAACCTTTCGATCTCGATCTACTTCAATTGTCACACTTGTAGTCGCAGTACAACCTGAAGCATTCGTTATAGTGACTGTATATGTCGTCGTTTCAAATGGCATGGCAACTGGATTCGGACAAGTAGTACAACTTAAACCAATTGCAGGATTCCAAACATAACTTAAACTATCAGTCGTATTCACAAAAGTATTTATTTGAATACTATCACCTAACACGATCATGGTTTCAACATCTATTTCTACATCTAGTTCGAACGGTTCGTCCACTAAGACCGTTTCATTCCATTCACATCCATTGATATCT
>JAHDCJ010000135.1 GCA_020629935.1 Saprospiraceae bacterium
CTTTATTTTTTTGATTCTTGCTACCGCATGAGGGATAGGAAAGAGGGCACAAAAGTGGCCGTGCGCAGCACCGAAGCGAATGCGTAGTCTTGGATAGCCCGACCCATTCAATTTATTGAATGGGGCATGCCCAAATGAAGATCTTAAGATTGAATGACTTCTAATACTTTTTTTGCTTGAACAATATGTCTTTGATTGTGTGCGATGACGAAACGGAAGGTATCACCAAGGCGAATTTTAAGCCATTTGGCAATAGTAATAGAAATTTTCGGTTTCATCAAATTGACCGATTGAGCTTGTTGAAGTAAAGCTAAAATTTCGTTTTGTTGGTTTAAAAACCGTTCTAAAACATCTGAAGGAACTTGGCTATGAATAGGATTCTTATCCTTAAATGTTTTCATTTTATTTTTGACTGCATTTTCTTTTGGGAGCATTGATTTTGTAAAGTAATTACCAAACCAACTTCCTTTGTAATTGGGCGATGGCGAAGTATTTTTACCTTGGTTAATCGCATTTTTTATGGCGGGGATGTAATAGTCTCCATAAAGATTAAGGTGTTCTAAACACTCGGCGACACTCCATTTTTCTTCACTTGGTTTTTGATTTAGTTTTTCGGAGCTTAGCTTCGTAAGTGAAGCATTGGTAAAATCAATAATGGCCTGCGTATCTTCACTAAGTTGCTGTATTAGAAGTTTGCTTGTAGTTTTCATGTTTGCGTTTATTCAGGAGATTTAAAAATAAGAATTAATCCTCCATAGATGGTGTATGTTGGGATTTTGAGGTCAATATAATCGTAGTATTCATACCCTACTAGATCGGTTTCATTCATGGCGGTTTCGATAGCTTTTGCTATACTATGTCCGTCAGGAAATTTCATCATTTGACGTTTTACGATGTTTTCTTCGTGTGGGATATAAATGGTTTTATATTTCATAATGGTTTATTGATTTTCTATGTCTTCAATGATATCTTCCGAATGTTTAACTTGATGTTTGATCTTTGCTGTTCTTTCAAGTGATTCTTTTCTGAATTTATATAGCATAAATAAACTCATAATACCGAGTGGAATTGTTAAAAATAGTGTCCATTTTATCCATGCAAAACGGTTCCATAATAGGATATATAAAACGATAGTAATGGTCCATCGAATCGCAAAAGCCACCATTTTTTGTTTGATTACTTTTTGTGTATAATCATGGATCGAATGGATATCCTTCTTAGTAGATTGGATCAAATCTTTTATTTCGTCGGTATTAAAATCTTCCATACGGTTTTGTTTGAGAAGTGATATTTTGAAATACTAATCTTGATTTATTAAAAAGTAGGGGTTTTGGTGTTAAATTTGCGTACAAAATAAGTAAAAAAAAGATTATGCAAATAATGAAGTCTATTTTATCGCTAAGTCTCTGTGTTTTTCTTTGTTTTCCTATGGTAAATGCTCAAAAGTACGCCATTACTACAGAAGGGGAGCGTGTGGTTTTATATGAGAACGGAACCTATGAATATGTAGATATTAAAGGAAAATTAGGAGGTATTGATACATTGATTAGAGAACAAGAGCACCTTTTGGATGCTAAGTTTTTGGTAGCTTATGATCGTAATCTTCAAAAATTGGGAAGTACTAAAATTGGCAATAAAATGGAGATTGTTTTTCAGTCCGCTGATTTTGTGTTGACGAAGGAAAAAGAGTATTTAACGTCTTCTGAACATATTCATTGTTATAATGAAAAATTGGAGTTGTTGGGGAAGAAAAAAGCGGGTTATGCCGTGGATACGCTAATTGTTCGCAATGATTTTATTCTTTCATTAGAAAAAGAATACGTCTACAGTAATAATAATTATGTAGTGTACGATCATACAATGAAAGAGCTTGGTCGATTAAAATTGGGCTATAGCACGGTATTAAAAGAAGTAGATCAAGAGTCGATTACGATGGAAGTAAAAGGAGGTCGTTTTACTCAAAAATATTTAATTAAATACGATAAATCGTTTAATGAAATCGGTAAGCGAGAAATCAATGATTAACCTGGTTCGGTAGGTGCAATTTTTTGGCCCAACCAAGCTGCAGGAATAAACCCCAATAAACCGACAATCGCTACCCATAGTTGGTGAGGAATCATAATGAAATTAACCAGTCCAGCTAACAATAAAATGGCACCTACACTTAAGCCCACGCGTTCTCTTTTTTCTGGACAAATCATTGCTGCAGCAATGCCACCAAAGAAGGAACCAATAGCATAAGAAGCAATGACGAAAAGCATAGCACTAGCGGGTGCATTTTTCATAAAGGCATGTAAGGCTTCTTTATCATTAAAGTCTAGATCAGAAGGTGGAGGCACGACGGCATGACCCAATTTTTGAATGAGCATAATGAAAGCCACTCCTGTAACTAAACCTCCAATAATGGCAAGAAATATTTTGAGCGAAGGATTCATCTTTTTTTGTTAAAGATAATATATTCTGTTGAAAAAAAGTGATATCAACAACGCTAGCCAAAACTATTTTCGATGGTGCTCTTCTGCTAATCGTCTCATGATATCTTGTCGAGCAATATTAGCTTCTTTCTTTTGTTCGTAAACCAACTTTAAAAAAGCAATTTTATCTTGACTTTGGGCATCTATTTCTTGTCCGATTTGATTGACTAATGTTTGTGCATCGGTAGCACATGGAGATTCATGATCTACATAAGAAACCCAATGGAGTGCTTTTTTATATTCATTTTGAGCCAATAAGTTTTTGGCATTGTCCATATATTTTTGGCATTGCTTAGCTTGTTGTGCCTTTAACGCATGGAGCAGTTTTTGATGGGCATCAGGATGACAAGTGCTTGAAGAAGGAATGCCATAAAGTAAGGAAATTGCTTTTCGATATTGATTTAAACTCAAGGCAGTATCTGCTTCTTTAATTAGGTCGTCGCATTGATTGTCGTAGTAAGTGCTCACTTTTTTTCTCAACTCTTTTACATAGTTTTTATAAACCGAATGACTTGATTTAATACTAGAGATCGCATTAGTAACAGCTGCATTTCGATTACTGCCTGTGCCAGTTAATGTTTTGGAAAATGCATGTAATAAAGTCGCTGTATTTTGATTTCGTAGCTCTAAAGTCAACACTACCTTAACCGTTTGAGCTTTGGTGATCCCTTCAATCTTTCCTCGCTCCATAATTTCCAAACTTGGTTTTAATTGGAAGGTAGAACCGATGGTGTTTATTACGCCATTTCGACTTAAGAAACCATTGATTTTCTGATTTGTTTTGCTGTATGCAGAAGAGGGGATTTCATAATTTCTACTTAGAGGAAGTACTTGAAGATCAAGATTGTCAATAAGGATTTCTTCTTTTTGAGCAAAAGCAATTTGACTAAAAATCAAAAAGAAAAAGGTAAGGTTTTTTATAATCGTTTTCATTTGAAATGATTTTTAGAATTATTGGATAGTAATAAAAATTTTGTTCCCTTGTACATCACGTACCACATCTAAATCTAATGTTTTTAGATATTTAGTAATTAGCGCGGCAAAGCGAGTTGTCCGATAATTTCTGCCCGATTTAGGATCTTTAACGGGAATACGCACATCGTCTAACATCATCTTTGTGGCCGTTACGCCTTGGATGTGGAAATAACCTTTGTATGCATTATCTTCAAACCAATATTCTAACAAGTCAGATAGGAATTCCTCGTCATCGGTAAATTCACTATCCATATCCATTTCTGAATCTTCAGAGAAGCCAATATTGATAGTGACGGTACGCCCATTTTCCAACATATCGGTAAATTTTTCCTGTAAGGTATTTAGAAAGTCATCGATTAAATCATCGACTGCTTTTTGAGTTAGTTTATCGTAGTTTTCTGTATAGAACTTAGGCGAACTTCCAACTTTGTTTGCTAGGGATTGACCAGAAAAAGCATCATAGGCCGTTACAATTACCGTGACCGAATTTCCTTTAGATGTCTTAATGACTTTAGCTTCGGTTTCTACATAAATGTCGGCACCAGAAAGCTCAATAACTTTTTGCTTTACGGATTCTGCATTGCCTAATTCCATAGCGTCTTCGTTGCTTAATTGTTTAAGACGGCCTCGGAAATCAATGGTGCTGTATCCTCTATTGTCAAAGCCTTCTTTTACTTTGGTCATGGCTACCCGTAGATAAATATCATTCTCCAATACATTGCGCATACTTTGATGCTCTTTAGCAAATGGAATGACCATAACCGTAGGCTGAATCGTTGGTCTTTGTTCTGCAATGGTATCTATTTGTCCAAAGATTTGGGAACAGTTAAATAAGATAATTAATAACAAAAAATGTTTCATGTGCTAAATGTTTATAGTCCGAGTTTTCGAATAATTTGTTTGGTTTCTAAATGTTTTCTTAAGGCGCGAACATTGATCTTTAGATTGACATCCATGTTCTTTTGTCCTTTGACTGCCATGCCATATTTTGAACTGGGTTCGCTTGCCATCAAAAAAGTTTTGTACGTTTTTTCTTCTAGTAAATTTTTGAAAAAAGCAGCATGGGTTTTTAATGCTTCTGCTTTGTTTGATATCATTGCCTTACTAAAAGAGGAACCAGGAATACCTTGAAAAATTAAAGTTTCGAACGCGCTTTTTTCAGCATGCGCTAGGGCTTCTTGTTTGGTGTTTCCATAGCCTTTGCTTCGTAAACTAATGGTACCTGCTTCTTCTTGTTGGAGATGTTGTACTTCTCCTGTAAAGGAGTAGGTACTCTTACAAGCGAATTGTAAATTACAGATAATGAGTAAACTTAGAATATATTTTATCATTAGTAAAGCATATTGTAGTTGTTAGTAAATCGGCATTTAATGGTAGCCCCTTCTTTAATTAATTTCAAGATTTCTTCATTGCCTTTTCTTACTTTGCAGATGGATTCTGTGGGGCCGACTTCTTTGACCGAGAGGGTAGATAATTTTTGTGTTCTTATTTTTGTAGTTCCTCCTACATTATATTCTTTTTCGGTATATACTTCGAAATAATCCATCTTGATCACATCATAATTATCTCCAACATTAATTCTTACCAGCTGTGCTTTTCCTTTTTTTTCTAATTCCAAACCCGTAATTCGAAGTGCAGGGAAAATGTTTTTTCTGATTCGGAGCATAGCTCTAGTTCCTGCTTTAGCGGCGGTGTATTCTGCAGCAAATATTTTCTTGCTTCGATCTGCTGCGGTAGCACTAGCATATGTTCGATATTTGGAAGAGTTGGCTTTTATTATAAAATCGTCTACAAGTTCGCCTGTTTCTATACTGTATAATTCAAAATGATATTGGACTCGGCATTGGTACGTTGTATTCGATTTCATGGTGACGCCTGGTCGATTAATCGAATTGACGTTTTCTGTTTTAGGAATAAAGATGATCGAGTCTAAATGCATTTGCATGAGTAGGGTAGGAGCAGCTTTAGTCAAGGGATTAATATTCGCACCAATTTGGTATGGGATCGATTGGATATCCACCATATCCATTTGATGTAATACCTTTAAAGGTTCTCGCATTAATTTTTGAAAAATAGCATCTTCTATTTTCCAATCATTGCTCATTTTGTCTACCTTAATAATAGCTTCTTGATTGAACGCAAGTAAGGGTAGGAATAATAAAATTAAAAAGATAATCTTTCGCATGGGTATTAATTGTTTATAGCATTTCGAATCACGTTTCTTAGTGGTCCATCCTTTTTGTCTTTTTCGGGTTTTAAAGATGTGATGCGATATGATAAATCATTTTTAATTATTTGGAACAGATCTGTTTCACAGTCATTGACACGTGCTTCAGCAAAACCATCCTCAGAGGGTTTAAACACTAAGATAGATCCGATATGTTCTTCTCTAGTTAATACTTCTCCTTCGACTTCGATTTTTTCTATAGCATACACTTGTAGTTTTTGGCCCATTTTGAGTGGCTCATTCCCTACGACGAGTACTTGCAATGCCTTATCTTTTTTCTCCTTAATAATCTCTACCAATTGGGCTTCAATAGGAAACATTTTGAAATAATGACCTGCGACTACATTGATCGATCTAGAAACTGCACGTTTAAAAGAATCATTTAAAAGTGTTTTTATTTTTTCTTGATTTCTAGCTTTTAATTGTGCTCTGTTCGGAGCGTTTCCAGGAATTCGTTCGACATATAAATTATGTCCTTTTTCTACTTCTGCTACTCCGTTTCGTTGTATGATTTGTGTGAATTCAATAGTAGAGGTAGCTACTTTAACTAAACTTAAATTATATCGAATAACCGTCTCCGCTCGATAAGTCAATTTTCTTCCTCCTCTTAAATCATCCACATCTCGGTATTCATGACTTTGTTCACTCGACAAAATGGTGCCTAATATTAAATAATCGGCACCAACTAATTGTCCTTGTTTTACCACTGCTTCATTTAAGAAATCATCTTGTTTTTGAATATTTTGTTCGGCCAATATTTTGTCCATCACCGATCGATCTAATAAATTAATTCGATGTTGATTTTTGAAAAAAGTAAAGACATAGTCTTCAATATGTTGTGCTTTTTTCTGATCTAAATTACTTTCATTAATCAAGCCCATAAAAGCCATATTGGTTGGCTTATCGGATTGTCCAAAGCTGAATGAAAAAGAAAGCAGAACGATAATGAATGTAAAGCGATAATGCATTTTATTTCGTTTTTAATGGTCTACAGTATAATTTTTTTCCTGCGTCTAAAAGTAATTTAAGTTCCTTTTGGCCGTCTACAATTTTTAGAATAGAAAAGTTAGCATTTTCTACTAAATCAATAAGACCAGAACCCACTACGGTTTCTCTTTTCAATTTTTCGCCTTCTACTTCGAGTTCACTAATTTCAATGATTTCCATTGTGGTACCTGCGCGAATACTATGTTTTGATCCTGCGGCAATAAGTAAAGATTCTACTTTTGTTTTCTTGACTTCATCGGCTTTTACTACCGGATATTTCAAACTAGGAAATGCTTCTGCAATTAGTTTTACCGTAGCTTCTTGAATCTTTTTTCTTCCAGGTTTTGAACTTAAACTAAAGTCTGTAAACTTGATATTCTTTTTCAATTCTACAATTTCTTGTCCAATAAAATTGCCATCGGAAACATTTAATATTCGAATGGTTAGGGTATAAGCCGTAAGGTTGTACTTTCCTAAAACAAGATAATTCGCACCAATGCTTTTAAATTGTTCCACAACATAGCCATCTATAAATTCTTCTGATTTTTGGAGCTCCCTTTCTTCTTCAATATATTTGTATTTACTTCGTTCAACTAAAGTGAAACGAGGATCTTCCATAAAGATTTCGGTTACGTAATCTTGAAAACTGGCAATTAAATTACTTAGCTTATCAAAGTCCACAAGTTCCAATGAAATCAATCGTTGAGCATCGGCTTTTTTAGCTGCTTGAATCTCTCGCTTTGAAGGAAGTTCGAAATCTAAAACCGCCACTTGCCCAAGCTGATGTTGCGCATCAATAGTTAGGCTAAATAAGAGACAAGAAAGAAAGATTAAAGTAAAGGTTTTAAGCATTTAACTATGTTTATGATTATAAATGTATTTATCTGATAAAAGGTAACACTTCCTTAGGGCAAAAATGATGCAAGATTTATTTTTTTAAGAAAAAAAACAGACCAATAAGTAAAAAAGCACTAAATAATATGCCCATCCAATAAAATGTAGAGTCTGTATTTTTATATGTTATGGGTTGAAAATTAGAAGAATGATAAACAAAAGGAGCCCAATAAAAAGGATGTTGGTATAATGTGGTGTTTTCTTTTAAAAAATCAACTTTAGCTTGATTTAATGCCTGATTTGGTGAAACTCCTTTATTTATTTTTTTATAAAAAAGCTGCATTAAATCTGCGGTTGATTGATCGGCTACGGCCCAAAGACTTTTGAGCACGGCTTGGGCATTGGCATATTCAAAACTTCGAGCAAGACTTAAGATGCCGTCGTTATGATTGAGTTCGCCAACTCCAGTTTCACAAGCGCTTAATACCACCAGTTTGTCGCGCATATCTAAATAATAAATTTCCTTAGCTAATAGACTCGTATCCGCAAATACAATTTGACTTTTTAAAGGATGGTCTGATGGACAAGAATGGGTAGCTAAATGAAGAATAGAGTAGTCTTTATATTCCGAAAGAAATTGTGCTTTGCTTGCTTGGTCTCCTAAGAATGCTTTACCATTGACCCAATCTAAAATACCTTCCACTTCTTGCTGATTATGTATTAATTTTTGGGAAGAACAACTTCGTGTCAAACTGGTTTTCTTACCTTCAAACTGTGGGGCAAAACCTGCTAGGCTTAGCTTAATTTCTTCGTTTGAACGTGCTTTATTAAATGAAAAAATAGAAGGTGCGTACTGTATTGACCAATTTTTGAGTAGATAGGCACAATTGGATAAACTATAATCAGGATCTTCGGTTTGTTTTATAGATTGTACAAGAACTTCAAAAGGCAAGAAGTTTAAAAAACCATCTTGGATAATAACCAAATGTTTTAGTTGATTTAATGGTTTTTCTTGGGGTTGAATTAGATAATCATAAGCGCGTTGACTAAGTTTAGCAAAAGATTGAAATTGTTCTTTTGGATTTTTATAAAAATCAGAAGTACTGATTTTTTGAATCAATTGTTTGGTAATTATTTCTGTATCATCTACCGCTAAATGATGATGAATATGTAGACTATCTTTAGACAAAAGAAAACTGTACATGCCATTGATGCCTACAAAATAAGATAGAATACCAGTATCTTCTTCCAATTTTTTTTGAATCGTAGGAATAGAAATATCTTGTCCTTTGGCTTCCCATTGCTGACTCTTAGGATATGTTTGTTTTACTTTTTCTCGTAAAGTAAACAAGGCTTGTTGATAATAGAAAATGGAATCTTTTTCGTTAGGCTGATCCATTTGAAAATAAGACAATTTAAAAGCTAGTTGCTTCTCCAATTGGCTTAAAGAAGAAGGAACTAATCCAATTTCTTTTGCATCCGCTTCTAATAAAGCATCAAGCATAACCGTATTTCTGCTTTTTTCCGCAAATAGAAAAGCTTGTTCTTTATAGCTTGTTTTTTGAGTGATTTCATATAATTGTAAAGCGGTTTCAATCCCTTTTTCACTAATCCGTTTTATCTTATCTCCATGAACGGTACGTAGACTTTTATTACCATATTTTCGTCGGATAAGCACATATAAATCAATGGCACTATCGTATGATTGTAAAGCAGTAAGTAACAAACTTTCCTCTTCGTTTAACTGATACTTAAAGCGTAAAATGTCTGCTTTCTTTTCTATTGCAAGTAAAGCAGCAAAAGGATCAATAATTTCATCTGCCTTAGGACTTCTATGCGTTTGTGCTAATTTTTTAGGTTTTTGTATATTGATTTTTAAGGATTGATGGAAGGCGTCAATGGCTTGGTCATATTTTTTTGTCTTAGCCAAAGCAAGACCTTGTTGATAGTATAAATTGGGTAATTGAGGATCAATATTACATTGGCAACTTTGTTTGATTTGTTTGATTTTTTCAATAATAACCTGATCCATTGCTTGATCACGAGTGGCCAATTCTATAGTTTTAATATAGAATTCGTCTAGGGCTTTGGGATCAGAAGGCGTTACCGCTAAATCATACAAAGCTGCTGCTTCTTGGAGTTCTGTGTCCGTGGTTTCAAGCTGTTTTATTAAATCATCAATAGATAAGTCATTATCAAATTGTGCAAAACCTAGGCAAGTTGATCCGAGACAATAAAGTAAGATAATATATTTGGCCATGTAATTTTGATTACTAATTGAGTAATATAAAGGCATCAATATTCAACATAAAGGTACGCTTTGTTTTTTATTTACTCATAATAGAAAAGGTAATCCATTTTAGGTATAAATCTGAATTTAACTTACCTTTAGGTTACGTTTTTAATTTTTAAAAGATTAATACTTGATGCATGGCTAAATTTACAGATGAAGAAATGGCTCTTGGATTAAAATCAGGGACTAAACTGGAGAGGCATCGGATATTTGAGCAGTTATATGAGGAAAGTTTAGGTCCGATAAAACATTTAATTCTAAAGAATAGTGGTTCGGAAGAAGCCGCTAAAGATATTTTTCAAGATGCCATTATTGTATTAAATAATAAATTGAAACAACCTGATTTTACATTGACTTCAAGTATTAAAACATATTTATATTCTGTGGCTCGATTTTTATGGATGAATCAATTGAAAAAAAATAAAAGAGAAGCACCACTTTTAGATGATTATCAGTTTATTCCGATTGAAGCCAAGGCTTTAGTTACCTTAGAACAAGATGAAAAAAGTGAAGCATTACAGGGTATTATTAATCAATTGGGAAAAGATTGCAAAGTCGTTCTCAATGCCTATTATTTCGAACGATTGCGAATGAAAGAAATTGCGAAGCAAATGAAGTTGGCAAATGAACAAGTAGCGCGGAATAAAAAATCTAAGTGTCTAGCTCAATTAAGAAAATTAGCGGGAAATAGCCCGAGCTTTCAAAAGCTATTTAAATCTTAACCGATGGAAGAACAAAAATGGAACGAAATTGATCGGTATTTACTCCTTGAAATGGAAGAAGAAGAGCGTCTTACTTTTGAGCAAAAAATGGAGAAGGATGCTACGTTAAAGCAAGCTGTTGAAGAACAACAATTGCTGATTAAAGCTTTCGAACAACGCGGCAATCAAATCTTAAAGGAGGAATTAGAAATTATTTATCAAGATCGAAAATCTCAAAATACAAATCTATCAAGACGAATGATTCCTTGGACTTGGTTAAGTGTAGCAGCCTCTATTCTATTGATTATTGGTCTAGGGTATTGGTTATTGCCTCAACCAGCAAATAATTTAAATTTTGCACAACATTTTAGTCCTTATGAGTTAACCGCTTTGCGTGGGGAAGAAAATGGGGATTATTTAAATGAGTTTGAAACGCTCTATAATCAAGGTAAATATAAAGAAGTGATTACTCACTACAATGGAAATTTAAAATCAACAAATGATGATAAAATACGCATAGCTTTAGGTGTTTCTTATCTTGCCCAAGGATTGACAAAAGAAGCACGAAAACAATTTGAAATCGCTCAAAAAAATCCATTATTTTATGATTCGGCAACTTGGTATATCGGGTTATCTTATTTAAAAGAAAAGGATGAAAAATCAATGCAAAAAGTCTTTCAAGAGCTAGTGAAAAATACAAGAGAAGGTAATCCTTATCATATAAAAGCAGCGGAGTTTATTAAGTGATTTCTGTGAATTGCCTTCAATAAATTAGATATAAGTACTAGGACAAAATAAATGATATTTAATGAATGGAAATATTTTTTTACTAGCCAAGACAAAAAACACAGGCATAGCCTTAGCTATGACGAGTATTTTTAACGCAGGATAGTAGAAAAATAGTAGTTCATTAAGTATTGATTTAGTTTGTCCTAGTACTTAATGAACTAAAAGAGAAAAAATAGGTATGAATTGAAAAGAAAAATCTACAGGACACTCGATACTTTTTAAATGGCCTAAAGATTTTATTATCTCAATAGGAAAATGGTTTTTTTGTTTATAGTGTTGATTATTAGTGTTTTAAGATATGAGTTTTATTTAGTTTTAAAGTGTTTAATGTGTTGAGTACTTGAAAATAAATTTTAGGGATGTTTAGAAATTAATTGTCATTTTTATTTGTCGAATATTTTTAATTCGTAATCATAATACACTAGTAATGAGTAATTAAAAGTAGCTTTGTCTAGGGGTGAAATATGTTTTTTTATTTTTGTTGTTTTCATTGATGTCACAATTTTATATTTTTTGGTGTTTTTGTCGTTTGAATAACAATCACTTTACGCATGAATTTAAATCTAAAATTTATGCGTATCAACTACTTATCCAATTGTCTGTTATTGACATTGATTTCTTTGTTTAGTTTTTCACAAAGTGTATCAGCAAATATTAATGCCAACCCAACAGACCCAGAAAGTATTCTAAAGAAATACAAAGAAAACATTCAGTTCCATAAAAATGTGGGACAATTTCAAGATGGTGTACTTTTCCAAACGAGTACACCGCTCGTTCAAGCTCGCTTTTATAAAGATAAAATTCTTTTTGGCGTAGTTGAAAAAGACGAGAACATGAAGAAAAACGATGACGATACTCCACGTGAAATCAATGGATTCGTTTGGGAAATGTCGTTTGACGGAATGAATCCCAATGTAGAAGTAATCGGAAGAGATGAGTTTAGCACAGAGTTTATACATTTTGATGCACAATCAAATGAAACTCGTTTAAAAGCTAATCGTGAAGTATGGTATCGTCAAATTTATCCAGGAATTGATCTACGATTTTATAGTAGAGGAGATGGTAAATTGGAGTATGATTATGTAGTAGCAGCAGAAGCAGATGCCAATCAAATTAAGCTTAAAATCATAGGTCCAGATGAGGTTATGATTACCGAAGACCAGGCCTTGGCGTTTAACACTCCTTTGGGTTTAGTAAAACAGGGTAGTCTTTATTCTTATCAATTCCAAAATGGAAAAGAAGTTGAAATTGCTTCCGCATACATTAAAAATGATGACGGAAGCTTTTCTTTTGAATTAGATAAAAATTAT
>JAHDCJ010000016.1:0-34233 GCA_020629935.1 Saprospiraceae bacterium
AGGTAAAAGAGGCTATAGAAAAAGTAGAAGAATTGGGCGGAGCAATTAGCATAGAATGGGTAAAAGAGAATCTAATTTCTTCAGCTGACCTCAAACGATTAGAAAGAGATCATCGCCGTGCACTAATCACTTTTGAGGATTATAGTATTCGAAAAAATAGAATCATTGTTAAAATATTAGACAGCTTAGATTATTATAAAGAAGAAATTAGAAATCAACAGCAAGGAAAAATACGAAAAGAAATCCTTCATATTCCCCAAGAGAATTTAGAAAAAGTTATTGGCCCTGTAAATAATATTCAAGGCATTGCATTATTAGAAAAAGCCTTGCTCGCTGCGCCAAGTATTTGTCGTGTTCATGTTGGAAATGAATTTGGAACGGGGTTCTTAGTTGCAGATCATTTTATCTTTACCAATCATCATATCATCAATTCAGAAAATGTAAATCAAGCTAAAGTAGAGTTTGGATTTCAACGTGATATATATGGGCAAATGCAGTCTAGCAAAGTGTATAATATAATACCCGAAACATTAGTTTGTGATAAAGCATTAGATTTCGCATTTGTAAAAGTGAATTTTCCTAAAGGCGAAAATGCGCAATGGGGAGCGTTAAAAATTAATCTAAAATTTCATCCTAAACCTGGTGAAATGGTCAGTATTATTCAACATCCCAAAGGGGAAGATAAAAAGATTAGTTTGGGTAATATTGTGAATTATGAACATCCCTTTATTATCTATCATGCAGACACCGAATCGGGTTCAAGCGGATCTCCTGTGTTTAACCAGAATCTTGAAGTCATTGCACTGCACAGAGGTTTCTTGAAAAAGAATCCATTAGTAGGAAATGATCAGGGAGGAAATGGTAACCGAGGCGTATTGATGAAAACCATAATCAAACAATATGGAGATCAAATTCAACATGTCAAAAATGGCATAACCTAAACGAATAATGAAAAAACTAATCCTTTAATATGGGATGATGTAATACCATTTTAATTGATGTTTTCGGAGAGGAAAAATAAACAAATCTTACTTAGGAGATGCCTGTACGTCCAAAGAATCCTTAACCCAACCTATACGATCTAATTCTTTCCCAATATATTCCGCCCAAAGCGCATAGCCTTTTGGTGTGCAATGTAAATCCCTTTCCCAATACAGTTCTAATAGCTTTTGATCATCCTTCGAAAATTTTGAAAGATCATCTTGGAGTTGAAATTTATAATAGGTATCTGTGGATTCTGGCAATAAATTATAAAGAGGTTCTAGATCAAAATTATCATACTTGATTTCATGATATCCAACTGAAAAAATAAACATTACCTTAAAATGATGGGCTTCTGCTAAGGGAATAATTTCTTCAATAATTAAGCGATGCATCTTTTCAATAGTCTCCGCTTTTACTTTTTTATATTGCTTATTCGTATGGAAATGATACTGCACCTTAAACACTTGATGAATAATCAATCTAGATACATGAGATACGGCATAAAGATTATTCCACCAAGGACCTCGTTTGCTCTGTAAACCTTGCTCAGGTGTAAATCGTTCTTTTCCACCTCGGCTAATAATATCATTGAGATCCGAGGCATTGATCTCAAAGAGTACGATTTTAGGTTCTAAAGAATCGAGATAATAATGCTTTAATTTATACCACTCAAAAAATAAATCACTACCGCTATTCCCCGCATTTAAGGTAATCACTTCTGGTCGCTTCAATTGGAGATGTTGCTCTAATACCTTCGGCCAAGTGGAATCTTGGGAAGTACCGATACCATTGGTAAAAGAATCGCCCATCGCCATAATTTGAAAAGAACGATCCAATTCTTCACGACTATAATCCTTATTCCTCAATCCCATTCCGTTATAACAATGTTCATAGACAAATTCTGGACGAATCATTTGATTGCAAGAGTGTGCACTTGAAATTCGAATGCCTTTGTCTTTTGGAAAAAATTGATGTTTACTCTCCAATACCATTTGTCGATAAGGATTGATATGGATCAATTTTCCGTTGCGCTCCATATAAGAGAGATGTAATGGGATTATAAAACGTAAGCTTAATTCTAATAAAATAATCGTCAAAAATCCTGACCAATATCGAAGTCGCCATTTTGATTTTTCCCATGAAGGAAAGAGAAGTTTGATCAAAAAGGAGAGGAGAAAGAAGAAAACAAAATGCAACCACAAACTAGAAAAAAAATGGGCGTACCCTAAATATAATTGGTAAATGATATAACCCGTTAAAAAAAAGGAGGCTATAAAAAGAAAGACGTAAATTATTTTATTCATGGGGAAAGAAATTAATATCTAGCAATGATCAATTAAACGGAAACACTTAAAACCATAATCCATCTTTCGATTTTTCCCCATCTTCATAATCAATAAAAATCTCATTGCCTGCTTCAATTTCTTTTATACAAATAATATGTAATTCATGATTTGCTAAATCATAGGATACTTTAGCATTTCGAGAAACTTGATGATTATATAAAGAACCATAACCTAAAGCAATACAAGCACTTCCTTCTGGCTCTGGATATAAAAAATAATAGTCGTGCAAAATCGTATCATGAATCATCTTGACTTGATCTGGTGGAACAATAACTAAAGGACAAATTTCAATTAAATCTCCTTCACTTAAAGCATGTGCTGTAAAAACGCCACGACCCTTACCTTCAGAATGTGCAATATATAAACCTGGAATTTGCATAGAATATAATTCAGTTTAAAGCTTAATAAATTTCTGAACAAAAGACTTTTTGCTTGAAACCACATGCAATATATAAACCCCAGAAGTTAAATTAGAAACATCTATTGGATTGCTGTCTCCTACGGAAATTATTTTTCCATGAATATCTAATATTTGTATAGTTAGTGATTGCTCACTTAGTTGGTGTATAGTTAATATGTCGCGCGTAGGATTAGGGGAAATATAAAAATCCGCTGTTCCTTTGAACCGAATATGTTGGATGGGGGAATAAACAAAACTACCTTCAAGATCTAATGATTTGAGCCGATAATATTGATCGCCAATTTTAGGTTGTGGATCTATAAATTGATAGCTTTGAGGTGTTAAAGATTGACTCGCACTTTTTACAAAACCAATTTTTTGAAAATGCTGCCCATCCAAAGATCGTTCAATATCAAATCCTAAATGGTCTGTTTCTGTTAACGTGCGCCAGTTTAATAAAACGCTCGTTGCTCTATAAAGTTGTGCTTCAAAATAATCTAATTCTATTGGTAAAAGGGCTGTCCTTGAAAAGTCAAAATTATCAAAACAATTGACACCCACTTCATTGCCCATATCGATGTTAAAAGTTACATTCATGTCTGTTGTGGGGGTAAATAAATAAGTATAATGGGTCCAGCTTGTTCCTAAAGTAAAATTGGTACCTCCTTGGTAAGTAAAGGTAGTGGCATTGATAAAGGCGGCTGCAATAGACCGATTGGCCACATCCGATTTTGCCCAAAAAGACAATAAATACTCTTCTCCTCCAATTACAGGAAAGTTGGCCTTAGATAATTGGATGTCCCAAATGTTGGCACCAATGGTTTGCACATCAATACAAGAAGCTTTACTATTTAATTGTGGGTCTAATAAATCAATTCCAAAATTGGCTGTTGTGCCATTATGTGTTCGAGTATCCCAAAGTGAATAATCATTTTCAAACTCTGGATTTAGCCATAAATTAGTAGTCACCTCCACCGCTAAAGTATAACTTTCTGTACCACAAACGGTAGTCATATCAACCGAAATATTACCACTTGTGTTTCCCCAATTGACTAAAATAGTAGAAGTCCCTTGTCCAGAAGCAATAGATGCACCACTCGGAACCGCCCAAGTATAAGTGGCTCCTGCAATGTTGGGAAGGGAATAGGATATACCCATAGAAGTAGGCTCTACTACCGTTAATCCTTTAACTTTAATATCTGGCAAAAGTTGATAAACCCGTACATAATCAACTTCCATCGTTTGAGGAAAAGAGGTGGTCGCATCTGGTGCACCTGGCCAATTTCCACCAACCGCAGTATTTAAAATAATATGAAAGTCTTGATTGAAAGGCCAAAAATAAGGCGACAAATCTGCGGGTGTTTTAGTAGAAATTAAAGTGCCATCTACATACCATCGAATTGCTGTTGGCTCCCATTCAATGACATGGTCATGAAAACTATCCGAAAAAGTACCACTGGGTAAAGTATAATTAGCTCCTGAAGAGTATGGTCCTCCACTTCCTTGTGTATGAATGGTGCCATAGGTCTTATTCGGCTCATGACCTAAAAGTTCCATGATATCAATTTCGCCACTAAATGGCCAAATGCCATACACATTTTCGCTTGGTAGCAACCAAAAGGCTGGCCAGATTCCCTGGCCTTCAGGCAATTTCATCCGACCTTCAATTCGGCCATAGGTCCAATCGCCTTTAAAAATTGACCGCATACGGGCAGAGGTATAATTTGCCCCCATATAAGTTTCCGCTCTCGCAATAATATTTAAATGCCCACTATTAATAGTCGCATTATCTATTCGATCCGTATAATTTTGTAATTCATTATTGCCCCAACCACTTGCTCCTGTTTGGAAACTCCATTTGGTTTGATCAATGTTAGGCCCAGAAAATTCATCGGCCCAAACTAAATTCCAGCATTGAGCTTGCAGCAGGATCGGCACCCACAAAAGCGATGCACTTATTAAAAAGAAACGTATAGTCTTCATCCTTCTAAGATAGAAAACTATACGTTAATTATTAATGCTTTTATTAAAAATCCTATAAAGGATTAAGGCATTTAATCAAACCCTGGGCGTTTAAATTGTGCCGCATTAGGGAATGTAGATTGAAGTAATTCTTTCAGTTTAGCAAGCTCCATTAATGGCTCTTCCAAATGAGTAGACTGATTAGGGAACGTATCATATAAAAACTCCCATGCTTTAATACTCTGTTTAATGGCTTCAATAGCCACTTTCGCACTACCATTCGCATCATGTTGTACATCTTCCGCAATGGCGTCCAATGATTTTAGACCTTTCAATGCTCGATTAGCTTTTGCATCTATGAAAAAAGCAAATTGAGCAATTGTCTTTTTGGCTTCCCGAACCTGATCGTTTTGATCCTTTTCTTCCATAGAAATATCTAGCCAATTTTTGGATAAAAGGGCGTAATTCCCTGCAAGTCGACGAATTTCCAAAATATCTCCACTAAGCTGAAACGTAAAATCACTTTCTTCTGTTGATTCTGCTTCAATGGCCTGTAAATCAATGCCTTGGTTTTGCATCCATCGTTTGATGACACTTACTGATTGGTCCATTTTATTTTCCAAATTTACCCAATACTCTGCCGTTTGCATGTTTTTAGGTTGCTCGGTATTTTTACCTTCTTTCCAAAACATACATTGTCCCTTTAATCGACATTTATCACACCATTGATCACAATAGTGGTGAATGTCAGGAATGAATTCTTTCATTTGGTTTAGCCTTTTAAATGAAATTCAAAAAAATTCTTTTCCCACAATTTAGGTTGATCGTAACCTCATAATATGAATTTCCTTAATTCATAACTCATTATAAAAAACCTGTTTTGCTTAGACAAAGTTCCTTGATGCACTTTTTTTCGTCAAAATCATTGAAAATGAAGTAAGTATATGCCTAATTTCATTTTGTCTTTTCGAAAAAAAAAGAAACCTTTGTACATAAACAGTTGATATTATTATGAATAAACCCATATTATTTTTCCTAGTGGCAGGTTATTTTTTCTGTCTTGGGCATGCTTTTGCACAAACAGAGTCAGGCATTTTGACAATCGAATCTTATGCTCCCACCACAAAAGCATTTTTGGCTTTAGATCAATCGGATGAAGCTATCCGAGACAATGATATACTCAATGAAGAATTAATTGATTTAGTTCATGTCTTTACGGTAGATTCTATTTTGAAAAAAAAGCATCAACGACATCGGGCATTAGGTTTTATGACGGGTATTATTAAGCTGTTTGGTTATTCTTGGCGATCTATTAATCATCGAAAAGAAAAATTTGTAGGCACCTCAAAACGCAATTATGTACCTGGTCATCCGCCTAAATTTAAAGAGTATGATGTCAATTTTGACTTAATTCCTCATTTGAAAAAATATATTGATTTAGGTTTTGTAGCTTATGAAAAACAAAAGGAGATTGGTAGAAATCCCAAAAAGAAGATTGATTATTCTAAAGCCCCCTTTGTTTATCCTGATGAAAATGCCAATTTAAATAAATATCGGATGCATGTAGAATGCACGCCACCACAAGGCGATTTATTGGAAGGACTAAATGAAAAATTTTATCCTTGTATTACTGGAACATCCTGCGAAACTCACCCGAAATTTGAAGACGGTAAACCAACAATGGGGGTCTACGGAGCATTTATCTCTGATTGCAACCATACCTGTCATCCAGAAATTCACCCCTATGAATGGATTTGGTGGATGAATTTATCCAAGAATAAAAAAAGAACCAATAAACAATGGGTATTTGCACTTATGCGAGATTGTAGCGAACGACTTAGAGGCTGGCAAAAAGGCCCTCGAACAGGAGTAATTGCCATTCCTTTTATCTCCAAACCTGATGCGGAAGAACTGCATGTTCACTTAAAACATTTAGTGCATAATGATGTTTTTTATGGCGAAAAATTAGAAGCCATTGAAGAAAGTCAGCATGGGGAAACTTTTGATTTTACGGAGAAGATTTTTGAGGTAAACGATGGGAAAGCTAATAAGATAAATATTCGTTTTACTGCAAATAAAACCCTTGATTCAGAAGGACTTAAGTTTTGGTTTAGTAAAATTAATTTTGATGAAAAATTGAAAAGAATAAGTGGTTATTTGCATATTGGGGTTGCAGTAGATGAGTTGTATAGTGGCGAAATTAGTATGAATTAGGTCTATCTCATACATGACATCAATCTTTTTTTTCGAAAAAAAATAAAAAAAATGAAATTCGGGGAACTAATTTATCATTTCTATTGTAGTACAGTTGAATATTGATAAAAAATCAAATCAATTCTATCAAGATGCGTTTATTACTTCTTCGACATATCTTTTCATAGCGTGATGACAAATCACTTTTCTTAGTATTTGTCACACCAATATTCCTATATTATTAAGTTTGGAAAATGTATAGTTTAAACCCTAAGGTTTGACCTATTCGGTGTGTTTTATTTAATCACCAAGACGGAAATTTCGTAACGGAAATTGTAAAAACGAAGGTCTATGCTTTTGTTTTTGGAAGTCTCTAAATAGGGAACTATGGGACACGCATCATTTAAACGACGAAAATTAGCGGCCAGAAGAATAAAAGAGAAATATGGTTTTTATCCTGCATGGCCTGTTATCGAAGCCTTATATTTTGATGAAATCAATTATCAAGATTTACCAAAGAAAAAGTCATTTGTGGCTTTAGGGAAGTTTTTTAAACGGAGTGAACCTGCGGTTCGTGAATGTGGGTATCAGTTATTTAAAATTCTTTACGATAAACCCGAAAAATTAGCGGCTTATTTAGAAGCGGGTGAATATCGAAAGAAAGAATTGATGCAGGAGTTGAAGGTACATACTTGGGATATGGAAAGTAATCTCAGAGAAATTCGATTTATTTTATCTCATAAAAAACATTGGGTAAGAAGTATTCATGATTTTGAATTGGAATGTTGTTCATACGCCAATCGATTGTATAAATGGCATGAATTACTTATGCATTTATTTGCAAAATATAAAGTATCTCGACTTTTTACCACCTTGTCTTCCTTAACAAAGCCTTATCACATGCAATGGTTTTTGCATTTAGCACAAGGAGGAAGTCTTCGGACTGCACCGAATTTTCCATATAAGATGAGCGCGAAAGAAATGCATATATTTATGGAGGTCAGTCATGTGAATTCTATTGAAGAAGCTTTTTGGTACAGCAAGTGTAGAGTAGCAGGAATGTCGGTTACGATGGCCAATGAAGCTTTAAAATATTGTATACGGTACCAAATCGTGGACAATCCATTTTGGAATTCTGTACTTCGGTTTATTGGTTTTCATTTTAAAGATTCAACTATTTCGGTAGCTACAGTTTTGGCTTATATCCGTTTTCAAGTCTCCGAAAATAAAGGTTTTAGCTTGAAAGGGAAAACAGGCAAAAGTATTATGAATGGAATAAAAGAGTTTGAATCTATTGTTGAGAAGCATTGGAATGCGGGAAAGGCAGATCAAATGCGTAATTGTTTTACCAATCGTAGTCCGATTAATAATTTTGAGGAAATGCTCGCCTATTATTACATGTATGTAAAAGGTTGGCCAGGAGTAGATCTTCCTGATTATGCTATAAAACGCAATGAAAAAAACTATCAATTAAAGCAGATAAAAAAGATGGATGAGTTGCAGGAAGAAGGTAAAAAGATGAGTCATTGTGTAGGATCTTATGGATCGAGATGTGCCAAAGGAAGTTGTGCGATATGGTCATTAAGAGAACAAACTCCAGAAGGTATTCAACGTTTATTGACGATAGAAATGCGCGAAGGTAAATTGGTTCAAATTAGGGGCTATCGAAATCGAGTAGCGACTACAGAAGAAAAAGAAATTTTAACGCTCTGGTCAAATAAAATGAACTTGGTAGTCGTTGGATAAAGAGAAATAAGGTAGGAGTGAAAGCTCATTCATTCCTACCTTATTGGGTTTAATTATTGATTGTTTATGTCAATGGTTTAAATTCATTAAATTTGAATTATAATTCAATAAAACGTTAACTTGATTTGATTATGAAAAAAATATTTAGCATGCTTTCTTTTGTTTGGATGGCAACTATTTTATTCGGACAAATGCCTTCAGATACTGTAGGTATTCATTGCAAGGGATATATCATGGCTGGTGATTATAAACAAATTATGGTAAATCGTAATTATGAGGATCGCACCTTAGTGCTAATAGAAAAATTTCCAAATTCTGAAAAGGTGCACAGAGAATTTGTTCGATTTGATGATAAGCATTTTGTGTATACCGAATATTATGAAAAACCAGTGGGCGATCGTTATAATACCAATTATGGAAAATGGAGAGAAGGATTGGTTTATAGTAGTTCGATTCATTCCAATGACACTCTGATCACTTTTGATCCAGAGACCTTTGAAGAAAATATGTATCTATATAATTACCTTATTCCTGTTGGTCATTGGCAACATTTTCATTCGAATGGGAAATTGAAGTTTAAGGGAGAATATAGTCGAGATGGGAAGGAAAAGGAATGGACTTTTTACGATCAGTTTGGACAATTGGAAAAGGTAGAAACGTATGAAAAAAACCAACGCCTTATGCTTAAGGCGAGTAATGCAATAGTGAAAGAAGATAAGCAATCTACCAAAGAAATGTTGATTGGAAAATGGCGATTTACAGACAATGAGCAATATGATACGAAAGTATTAAACCCCAAATTTAGGAATCGAATATTTATGTCTACGCCCAATGGAGAACAAAAAAATAGTACGGTGTTCGACCTGAAATCGAATGGGAAAATTATTCGAACAGACTACTACGAAACAAAAAGAGAAAGCAAAGGAAAGTGGAAACTTAAGGATTATAAAACCTTAGAAATTAGTATAGGAAAAGAAAAAAGAATCTACGAAATCGAATCCTTGAAATTGGGTAAATGTCGACTACTAAAAAAATAAAGATTAGCGTTTAAGGATGGGCAGAAACCCAAATTTCGCCATCTTTATAAATTTCTTTTTTCCAAATAGGTACCGTCTCTTTTAGCTTGTCAATGGCATAAGCGCAGGCTTCAAACGCATCTTTTCGATGTGGGCAGGACACAGATATGACTACGGCAACTCCGCCTACATTGACTACTCCAACTCGATGATGAATGGCTATTTTTTGTACGGGCCACTGGCCGCAAACATGCACTGCAATTTTTTTCAATTCCTTTAAGGCCATCGATTCATAAGCTTCAAATTCAAGTCGGATGACTTCTTTTGATTGGGTTTGATTCCGAACTGTTCCTACAAAATGGACAATACCGCCAGCACTTGGGTGATGCACGAAGTTTTCTGCATGCACAGGGTCAAGGGGTAAAGCACTAAGTTGTATATCAATATGTTTATCCATAGTCTTTATCCTCCAGCCACAGGAGGTAAAATAACAATCTCTTGATTGTCTTTTATTGGATAATTTTCGTCTTGATAATTATCTTCAATAGCAAAAGAGAAATGACGTAACTTTTCCAATTCAGGATATTGGCGAACTAAAATTCTTCGTAAGTCACGAATGGTGGAACCGTCTCTTATTTCCATAACGAGTTCACTACCATATAAAATATCCCGAGCGATTCCAAATGCAATAATTTTTACTTTCATATAAGGGTTAAAAAGTGGGTTAAAAAAGATGTTTGAAGTTTAAATATTGAATGTTTTGCAAGCCATTACTTCATACAATTTCCTAAAAAAACCATTTGGGGAGATCTAGATGATCGAACAATATGCGAAATCCAACAATAAGTACCAAAATTGCGGTAATTTTTTTTATTAAAATAGGGCTAAATTTAGCTACACCCCATCTAGAACCGATTTGACCACCTAAAAATACACTAAAAACTAAGGAAAAAAGTAAGCTGAAATTTAATAATTCGACTTCAAAATTGACCCATTGACCTGCCAGACCAGCTAAAGAATTTACAAGAATAAAAAAACTGGCCGTTGCAGCGATGACCTTCGCTTTATCCCAATTTAAAATATGTAAAAATGGAGATAGAAATATTCCACCACCAATACTGACCAAACCGGATAGAAAACCAATTCCACCACCAATCGTTGTGCTCAAAATGGGATGTTGATTTTGACTTGAGTTTGCTTTAAATTCTTTAGAAAACCAAGTGAGCAAAGCCGCGAAGATTAAAGTGAATCCTAATAATAAATAAAAGGCATCTGCGCTGATTTTTATTCGCCCACCCAAATAAGCGGCAGGAACAGATACCAACACAAAAGGCCAAATTTTCTTCCAATGTAGATAGCCATTTTTCCAAAAAATATAGGTGCCTCCACTTACTACCGTAATATTACAACATAAAGCCATAATCCGAAGAAAGGAATATTCAAAACTAAATAAATAGAGTATGGCCAAATAGCTACTTCCTCCACCAAATCCTACAGAGGAATAAATTAATGCGATGGAGAAAAAGAGAAGAATAAGGCTAATCTCTGGCATCGCCTTTAGTTTTTAGAATTCAAAATGATTAATTTTTGCCAAATTTTATTTGAAATGTTCGAGCATAAATTTTCAATTTCACTAGAGGATTGTACCACGACTTCATCTGGAAGACTCTGCGAATAGAGGGCGGCTACCTTACCAATTAAAGAAAGAAATTCAGAGCAATAATCTAGATAACGTTGTAGTTGAAATTGATCTAAATTTCGTTCAGGAGAATGCTTTGTTTTTTTAGAATTTAAACGCATCAATTGAGGATCTCTTGTCAATTGGTGCATATCTACTACATGGGCAAACCCTCGAATTTCGTTGAGTAATTTTAAGGCTTTTGTGCGTTTGATTCGGTTTTCTAAAGTAAACAAAAAGAAGAAAACCGCACCCAATAAAAGAATATCATTGATTAATGATTCCATCATGGCAGTGACTTCCGAAAATCGATTTTCTACATGAAAATCCATAAGCGAGAAGGCATACATTATCCCTGTTAATGCTAGGGCAATTAAAAAGAAAGCGATTGCTCTAACCCAAAAAATGGGCTTTTCAATCCAAGCAATATTTTCTTTGATCTCTTTTACAAATTGATGAAAATCGTAAGAAGTATGTCCTAAGCTAGAATCAGGAAAACGATCATTAATCCGTTTGGTTAACCGATCAATAGTTTCTTGAATTTTATCTGACCGAAGGGTGTTGTTGATTTTCATGTTAGGCCATCACTTCGATGTCAAATCCCGCTTCTTCTACCACCTTTTTGATTTCTTCAGCACTCAGTTGATTGGAGGTTACACGTAATATTTTATTTGGGTTGTTTGTGTCTACTTCCCAAGATTGAATAGCTGCTTCGTCATTTAAAAATCCTTTGACTGCATTTACGCAACTACCACAATTAATATTTGTCTTAAATTGATATTCCATGATTTTTTTTTTTGTAAAAATAAACAAAAGAATCCAAACTATAAAAACGTAAAAATGCAGACCCTTTGGCCCGCATTTTTACAAAAAAACACACTATGAACAGCTTTAGTTATTTGTTGGATTAATTAACTAATCCAACGATTTATGATGGTCGATACCCAAGCAATACTTGAAGGACTAAATAATTCATTCAAATATATATTTCGTGTATCGGAATTGTAATTGTCTATACAACCGCCTAGTCCACTACGCATTAGACTTACGCAAGTTCCGTCTGAATAATGATCTTCTCTATGATCTCTATTTAGTACACAATGTCCGAGTTCGTGAAATACCACAAATTCTTTCCATGAATTGGAACTGGAATTCCAAAATTCTAAATCAATGGTTACGATTTCTGGAGCAGCAGAATTCCATGTACATTGGCCTGCGACATGATCTTGTTCGATTTCTTCAATTTGGCCAATAACCCCTAATGCGCTAAGGTCAATTTGTTTTCCTCTTGAAGCCGCAGCTTCTTCAAAAGCTTCAAAATAAGTCCATAAAGCTTGGTCTACGTCGGGGTAAGTTTTAGATGTTGTGGTGCTAGTATTGGTGTCAGCAGTCGCAGTAGGTGTTAAACTATTTACTTCATTTTTTTGACAAGAAAAAAAAGAAATAGAAAACAGTAAACCAGAAACAATAACTCTTTTATTCGCAAACTTCATAACAATACAGTTTAGGGTGAATGATTCAATTGGTTTGTAAATGTTATGTGTCGCGCTATAGATTTATATTTTTTTGAAAGAAAATAATTGCTTTGTTGAAATTAAAACGGCGCTTATTTTAAAATATTGAGTCCATTTTTGTTTATGACAATTTTATGAATTCTAAAAGACAAAAGATTAACAATTCAGATTATTCCTATGATTGTTTTTTGAAAAACTGTACCTTTAGGGTATCCTTGAAAGTTCATTAAATACGATTGTTAATTAGATAAAACCCAAACAATAGAATTGCGCTAAAATATGAGAGTATATTTTTATTTTGTATTGATCACATTATTTATAACAAATAATCTCAAATCTCAGATTCCTTATTCTTTAGATACAGAAGAGTTAGATTCCTATATGGACTCTATAAAGCAGAATGTTAGTGTTCCGAGTACGGATTATAAAGCCTTAAAAAGTTGCTTGAATAGGAATCTTAATTTTACAAATGAACAGTATCTAGCCTCATTTATACACTTATTAGATTTTCATAGGAATAAACTATCTTCTATAGAATTATCTGATATTTTCTATTACATTTCGGAGAGTTTATATGAAACTCGAAATGCCAACTTTGCTTTGCAATATATCAATATATATCCTTGGATAAAACACGAATTATTAGATGCCCATAAACTTTTTTTGAAAGGAATTATTTGTGGAAATGAAGAAGATGATTCCAAGAAAGCCTTAGACTATTATTATCAAATAATACCTATATATGAAAAGTATAATCATTCAAACCAAATTAGATTGTTTAGTGGAATAGCACTATATAAGGGAGAGCATGGTTTTAAGGAAGAAAGTAATAAGTTTTTTAAGGAAGGAATTGAAAAATCCAATTTTTTTCCTGGTCATCACTTTATTGCTTTATTAAAGATAAATTACCTTTTTTTTTTAAGTGAAAATAATTCTTTTGCCTCTAGAAATTCTCTTAATAAATTAGAGACTTATTTAAGTGATATAGAAAAAAGTCCTCTTCTAATTGATAAATTATCTGCAAATACTTTACGCTTAGAAATGTCTCAACTTGTAAGTGTTTCTGAAGAAAAGGGGGGACAAATTATCCAGAAAGGCAGTAATATAGTTGAAGAGATGCATTTGTTGGAGAAAAATTCTTACGGAGAACTTAATGCAATTGCTGAATTTTATAGAGCTATAGCAAGGTTTTTAAATCAATCTGAAAACGAAGAAACCTATCTTTTAAGTCTCGAATATGTAAACAAGGGAATAGATTTATTTAAAGATCAAGTGGCAGGCCAAAATCAGCTACTCGACCTGTTGAAAATAAAAATTGAGTTACTATATAAATTAGGTAAAGTGAATGAAGTTTATCATTCTTATGTTTTTATGGATTCTCTTTCTCAAGAATTTCATTCGAAATATAAAAATGATGCGATTGCCGAATTGAGTGTGAAATTTAAAATTCAAGAAGAAAAATTAAAATCGGACCTCCTTAATGAAAAGGCCAATAGAGCATATTGGGTAATCGGAGTTTTAGGCTTTGCCTTTTTTACCAGTCTTTTATTTAGTCTTGCTGTTTATAGAAATAATAGAATCAAACAAGAATTAAATAAAAAACTTAGTGATAGTAATAAAGAAAATGAGGTTTTGATTCATAAATTAAACGAAAGCAATATAAGCTTAGAACATTTTGCAGCTTTAGCTGCACATGATATTAAAGCACCAATAAGAACTATTGGTAGTTTTGCCAAATTGCTATATAAAAAATATCAAAATGAGTTTACAGAAATAGATAAGAAATCCTTTGAATTCATAATTATGGATTCTCGAAAGTTATCCCTAATGATTGATGGTCTACTAAATTTTTCAAAATTGACAACAAACCTTCCTCCAAAGGAATTGGTTGAAATGAATAAATTAGTTGAAATTATTTTTCTTCGATTAAAATCGAGTATTCAGAATAAAGATATTCATCTTGAGGTTTTAACTCCATTGCCTTCTATTCATGTGCATGAACCCCTTGTCTCCCAACTTTTTTTAAATTTAATAAGTAATAGTATCAAATTCTCAAAAGAGAATCAAGAAAATGTAGTTAAAATTGATTGGGAAGAAAAAAGTGACCAATTCATCGAGTTTGTTATTTCGGATAGTGGCATAGGAATTCCTGAAACGATCTTACCTTCTGTATTTAAAATGTTTTCTAAATTTTATAAAAATAAAAATTACTCTGGCAATGGAATAGGATTAGCAACGTGCAGTAAAATTATGTCTCACTATAATGGTCAAATCGATATCCAATCGACAGAAGGAGTGGGCACAACTATTCGACTCAAATTTCAAATGAAGAAAATGCCTAATAATGTTTTTGATATCCTCAATATATAAGGAAGGGGCTAGTCTTAATATGTTTTTATAGCCATTTCTTTCTCAAAATTATCGAACAACCTAAACCTCTTTTAAAACAACTTTACTTAAATAAGTTCGTGGGGGCAAGTTTGCCATAATAAATTTTTAAATTTGTTGACATTCTTATTTTGAAAGCCACAAATTAAATTGATGAAAAATTTATCTACCTTCTTTTTTCTCTTGGTTTCTATACTCCCTTTGCACTATCTCCAAGCATACGAGACTTTACTTCCAAATGCTATAGATGATCAAATGGAAGAACACGAAATCTCTGATTCCACTTTTATAAATATAATAAACGATACTGCAACAGTAACTATAAATTCAAACAATGGATTGAATGTGCAAGCAAATGCAATGAATATTACTTGTTTTGGTGCAGTAGATGGTCAAATTAATCTCACGGTAAGTGGAGGAAGTAGCCCATATCTATTTGAATGGGATAATGCTCCAGATGTACAAAATCCTACAGGCCTTGGTGCGGGTATTTATATCGTAACGGTCACCGATAATAATTTTTGTTCAGCTACAGCAAGTGTAGAAATTGTAGAACCCAGTCCATTGGTCGTTGTTATTGGTGGAAATTCATTTGTGACTTGTGCAGGCGCAGATAATGGGTATGCAGAAATCTTTCCTGCTGATATTTTAGGAGGAACCGCACCATATTCTATTTTATGGGATAATGGGGCGACAACTAATGCGACAAATACGTTAGATGGGGGTGTTCATTTCGCTACCATTACAGATAATAATGGATGTGAAACTTTAGCTTCTACAGTGATTGATGAACCAAGCCCCATTTCAATTAATACTACTTTTGTTGAACCTGCAGGTTGTACGGTTTGTTCAGGCAGTGCAGTAGTCGCCGTTTTGGGAGGTTGGTTTAATGACTATGATTATAATTGGTCAAATGGAGCTACAGATAATAATCCAACGGGTTTATGTCAAGGGCAATATACCTTAACCGTTACCAACACCATTAGTGGTACGTTGCCAGGAAATTGTCCAACGATAACCACTGTTACCATTGGTGCGGTAGATTCCATTCAAATTGCTGGAATGGTTTCAGACGTAGGATGCTTTGGTGATAGCAATGGAAGTATTGATTTAAGCCTTACTTTTGCGTCTATGGATGTGGATGTGCTGTGGTCAAATGGAGCCACAACAGAAGATATCTTTAATTTAGATTCGGGCTCATATACTGTGACGGTAATCGATAATGAAACGGGGTGTGGTGCAATAGAAACCTTTTTAGTTAATAGTCCTAGCCAAATTATGGTGGATGCAGGTGAGGATCAGGGAATAGAACCTGGCCAATCAGCTACACTAATGGTAGATCCTGTAATCCCGAATTTATTGTATACTTGGGAAGGAACGGATGGTAGTGTGTTTACTGGAGAAACGATAGAGGTAAGCCCTTTATCTACTACAGAGTATACTGTTATTGCTTCTTTTGGCAATTGCATTGAACAAGATCAAGTAACAGTATTTGTAACCGATTTTGTTTTTCCTAATGCATTTTCTCCAAATAGTGATGGAGAAAATGATGAATTTTATATAGTACAAGAAGGAGAGTTGACTGTAATTGAATTTAAAGTATTTGATCGTTGGGGACAAAAAGTTCATGATGATCCATTGAATCCTTGGGATGGAAAATTTAGAGGAAAAGACTTGCCAATGGATACTTATGTATATATGGCCAGTGTACAAATATTAAATGGAGAAAGAAAAGAAGTACATGGTGATGTGCTTTTACTTCGATAAATTTTGAGTTAAAAAGAGTAGATGATGCGACAATTGATTTTAGTATTTGTGTTTTTATTTGGAATGAGTGAAGTGCTTTCTGGTCAATTTGATTTGGAAGGGGTGATCTTTGACAAGCAGCATAATGAACCTATTGTTGGTGCACAAATCGCACTAACGGAAAGTGGAGAGTATACGATATCCGATGAGCAAGGATATTTTAAACTTTACATTGAAAAAGAATCGGCTTTAGTTTCCATTAATCATATAGGATATCAAACCGAGTTTTTTGAGGTAACCGCTTCTACGGAATATTTAAAAATAGGATTAAGTGTTTTTGTAGATGAACTTCAAGACATCGTCATTACCGCTTCTTCAATAAGAGAAAAATTGTTTAATGAGCCATCAAACACAGCGGTCTTGACTCAAAAAGATTTGAGCCTTGGATTGGATGAGACCATCGTACCTTACTTAAATCAAATTCCTGGGGTGTTTATGCATTCGGGGGCATTAAATACCAACCGAATTACAATTAGAGGAATAGGGGCACGGTCTCTTTTTTCTACAGCAAAATTAAAGGCTTATTTGAATGAAATTCCACTAACCACAGGTGATGGGGAAACAACAATTGAAGATATTGATTTGGCGGGAATTGAACGAGTGGAAGTGATTAAAGGCCCTGCCTCTAGTGTCTATGGGGCTGGTTTAGGTGGGAGTATCAATATGTCTATGATGCGTAGCCCTTATCAAAAAACAACAGCTGAAAGTCAATTTTCTGTTGGATCATTTGGCTTGATTCGAAGTTCGAATAAAGTAATGCATGGTTCCGATAAATTGAATATCTATGGACAATACAGTTTTACTGGAAATGATGGCTATCGAGAGAATAATGACTATACCCGCCATAATGGAGTAGTGAATGGACAAGTATTTATTGGGAAACAAAGTGTACTCTCCTTTTTATTTCAATACGTAGATTTGAAAGCCTTTATTCCGAGTTCAATTGATAGTACCGATTTTGCAGAAGACCCTAGACAAGCAGCTTTTACATGGAATAAAACCAAAGGATTTGAAGACTATCAGCGAACAATGGGAGGGCTTTCTTTTCGACAAGACATAAATAAAAACTGGATATTTAATATTAGCGGTTTTTCGAGTTACTTTGATTCTTATGAAGTTCGACCATTTAATATTTTGGATGAAAATTCATTAAGATATGGTTTCCGATCTACGATTCGTTATCAAAGTAATCCGACTAAACTGCGGTATCATATTCTTTTAGGTGCGGAATATTTTAATGAAGCTTATGGATGGAATACCTTTGAAAATATAGATCGTTTAGGTGAGCAGGGCATATTGCTTTCTGAAAATGAAGAACTACGTACTAATGTCAATATTTTTACCGAAAGTAAATTGAGTTTTTCCAAACGAACCTTTTTAAAGTTTGGCTTGAATATCAACCGTACACGATATAAGTATACGGATTTATTTGATGAAGATCTTATTGATTTTTCAGGCAAATATGCATTTAAAACAATGGCATCTCCGCGCTTAGCTTTATCGCATGAAATCAATAAACAATTTAATGGGTTTGTTCAGATAAGTCATGGATTTTCTCCACCCTCATTGGAAGAAACATTAACGCCTGATGGCCAAATTAATCCTGATATTCAACCCGAAAGAGGATGGAATTTTGAATTAGGTTTTAAAGGGAAAAAAATAAAGGAAAGACTGGATATTTCCGCTTCCATTTATAGTATGTTGATTAAAGATTTATTGGTTGCTAGACGAACAGATGATGATCAATTTGTAGGCTTGAATGCTGGAAAAACATTACATGATGGCTTGGAGTTACAAAGTAGTTTTTCGGTCTTGCCAAACAATGAAAATGTTTCACTTACTACGATGTTAGGTTATACTTTTTCTGATTTTCGATTTCTTGATTTTGTAGATGGGGATGCAGATTATCGGGGAAATAAATTGACTGGTGTTCCTCCTCATGTATTAAATGTTGGTGCTCATTTTGAATCAGAAGGTATTGGATTGTTCTTGTCTGGAAAATATGTGGCCTCCATGCCTATGCGAGATAATAATAGTATCTATTCTGATGATTATTTTATCATGGATGCAAAAGTCAGTTATAACCGCACCTTTTTTAAACGATTAGATGTTCAAGTATATGGAGGACTTCGAAATTTAACGAATAGTACTTATGCGGGAATGATATTAGTCAATGCAGGAAGTTTTGGAGGGAATGCGCCTCGTTATTATTATCCCGGATTGCCAATTAATTGGTATACAGGTCTTTCTATTAAATATACCTTTCTACCCAAAGCCTTGTATTAATTGTTTAATCTTAGGAAATACTTAAATCTCACATTCATGTAATAATTAACAGTGGATGCTCCAAGAAACCTAAATATTTAGGTATCTTAGGAAGCTCAATGATAATCCCATTGCATTTATATTGAAAATAAATAAATCAAACTCATGAAATATTCTGTTCTTTTACTTGCCTTCCTTTTTCCAATGTTACTCTGTAGCCAAACCACAGTAACCATAGATAGTACTACACTTACCGAACGAGTAGTGGCCACAGGTCTAAATGTACCTTGGGAAATTCTTTGGGGACCAGACGATTATATTTGGGTAACCGAAAAAGCAGGGAAAGTGTCTAGAATTGATCCTGTAACAGGGAATATCACAGAGATTTTAGATATTACTAATTTGGTAGATAGTGGTTCAGAACCTGGATTGTTAGGGATGGCCCTTCATCCTGATTTTGCAAATACCCCACATGTTTTTTTAGTATATAATTACTCCGCAGGATGGAGCTATGAAGAGCGTTTAGTTCGTTATGAATGGAATGGCACAAACTTGGTAAATGGACTTACTTTATTGGATAATATTCCAGCTGGAAATATTCATAATGGTTCTCGTTTATTGATTACTGCAGATGAGAAAATATTAATGACAACGGGTGATACAGGTAGTGGTAATTTGGCTCAGAATATGAATAGTCTAAGTGGGAAATTATTGCGAATCAATTTAGATGGAACCGTACCAACGGATAACCCCATTTCAGGAAGTTATATTTATACTTATGGTCATCGAAATGCACAAGGATTAAACTTTGGTCCAGAAGGAAAAGTGTATTCTTCAGAACATGGCGCCCAACAATCAGATGAATTTAATTTAATCATTGAAGGAAGAAATTATGGATGGCCGAATGTAGAAGGAGCTTGTAATACCAATACTGAAATTAATTTTTGTAATGGAAATAATGTCGTTGAACCATTAAAAGAATGGTCGCCTTGTCCAGCCGTCAATGGCATAGAATATTATAATCATCCTTCGATACCAGAATGGGAAAATTCATTTTTAATGGCTGTTTTAGGTGGTTTAAGCGGAGGTCGCGAGCGAATTTCGGTTTTACATATGAATGCAGATGGTACAGCAATTACTAGTGAAGATCAATATTTTGATGATTATGGAAGATTACGTGATTTATGTGTAAATCCAAATACAGGCGCTATCTATTTTGCGACCAATGGCCCAAATTATCCAAGTAATGGCCCTAATCAAATTGTAGAGTATCGAAATTTAGATTATAATCCGTCGGTTCCTGTATTGAATCCTACAGACAAAGATCAATTTATGTTGGTGTTTCCAAACCCAGCCATCCATATGGTTACCATACAAACTTCATCCAGTTTTGTAAATCATCCTTTTGAATTGATTAGCTATAATGGACAAGTAGTTAAAAAAGGAATCATTACTTCTGAAGATTTTCAACTTAATGTACAAGATTTGCCTGTAGGTTTCTATTATGTTAAAGCAAATAATCAACAAGGAACGATTACTCAAACACTTGTGATTAATAAATAATATGGTTGTCCCTCTTTTTTATTAAAAAAATATGAGCAATATATAAAAACAGGCATTGAAATTGCGTTATAATGTAAATCATGGTAATTTTACAACCAAAGGATCATTTTTAAACAAGCTATTCATGAAATCGTTATTTATTCTTCTTATTTCTTTAAGCTTAAGTGTTTACACTTTTGCGCAAAAAACATCGAATCCTATTCCTTTGTCAACAGGTATGGGATTAAAATATAGTATCCAAGATGGTGCGGACTTTGAAATGGATGTGATCATAAAAGAATATAGTCCAACCGCTATTTCATTTAATTGGCTCATTGAGCGATTCCCTAGAGCAATCATTGGAAAGGTGAGTATGACTAGTGATGCCCTAGAAAATGCCTCAAAATTTGAAGTGTCTTTTGAACGTGGCGATGATTTGGCAATGAAAAATAAAACGAGCTTATGGATGAGTCAAAAATTATTTGCGGCCTTAAAGAAAGGTAAAGAAACTTCAATGAATTTAGGAGAAGGAGAAAAAGTATATACTGGAACAAAAGGAAGTTTTGACTTCAATGGAAAAAGTCTAGATGCATTAGTTATTTCTTCTGCCGATACCAAAGAAAAAATTTATGTGCTTTATAGCGATGAAAATCCTTTATTATTAAAAGTAGAAATGGGCTTTACAATGGAGCTTAAACAAACGTTTTCTGCCGATCAATTAGAAAAAGAAGAGAAAGAAGTTAGCCAAGGGCTAGAAGAATTAGGCGAAAAAGTTGTAAAAGCTGTACAAAGCAAAGATTTTTCTATTCTTAAACCTTATCTGCCAGACTCCGATTATATTACCTATATGGGAATGGTACAAGGCACAGTACCTATTTCTAAAGAACCTCAATCGGTCATCACCGTAAGAAGACAAAAGCTTCTTGATAACCACCTTAAATCGTATAATTTTTTAATTGAAGAAAACTTTAATCAACTTGTTGAAAAAGTGGCTGAATCGAAAGCAGCAAGTGGCGCATATTCTGGTACTACCTATACTTATCTTACGGGAGAAAAAGTAGTGCCTGGACGGATGATGAAATCCTACAACGCGCAAGCAGCAATTAAATCAGGAGAGAAGGTGGTAGAAACTAATTTCCAAGTAGATCGACTTGATGGAAAATGGGTGATTTCTGGGTTTTTATTATAAAAACTATTTAAAGTAGTCCTTTCTTCATTTGCTTTAGTCGTTCTTTAGCATAAACTGCCGCACCAATTATACCCGCTTCATTCTGCAATTGAGAAGGGGCAAAAGGCATGGGAAAATCTAGTAAAGATTCAAAATTCGCAAATCGACTGGGTTTGCTTAAGCCTCCTCCTAAGATGATTAAATCAGGAAAAAATAAACGATTAATATGATGCGCTAATTCATTTAACCGATTAGCCCAATCTTCCCAAGAAAGGTCTTCTTCTTTTCTTGTACCATTGGATGCAAATTGTTCTGCTGTTCCGTGGTGAAATCTTAAATGCCCTAACTCTGTGTTTTTTACTAGTTGACCATTGTGAAATAAGGCAGAGCCAATGCCTGTACCTAAGGTTAAGAATAATACTACACCCCGCTTTGGGATATTACCAAATTTAACTTCTGCTAAACCTGCGGCATCTGCATCATTAAGCACAAAGCAAGACTGTCCTGTGCCTTTACTAAGCGTCTTTTCTATTTTGGAATTAATCCATTCTTTATCTAAGTTCGCAGCCGTTAAAGCTATTCCATTTTTAATTACAGAAGGAAAACCAAAACCAACTGGCCCTTTCCAATCAAAATGATTAATTAACTGATTGACTGTTTTAAGGATATTTATATTGTTGGCGGGTTGTGGAGTAGATACTCGCTTCTTTTTATCTAAAAATACCCCTCGATCTACATCAACAATGGCCCCTTTAATTCCAGTGCCTCCAATATCAATTCCTAAAATACAGTGTTGCTTCATTTCAATTATTTAACAATAGTAATATCTCCTTTATAAGTTGTTTGTACGCTACTTACCATTTCTATAAATAGAAGGATTAGTGTGTTTTATAAACAGTTTATTTTAGGTAGGCGCTAAATTACTACTTTTTATTAGAAAAGAGTGATAAGTGAGTATTGCTTAAACATGAGCAAATAAATGATCTTATTTAGTTTCTTTATAAACCCCATTAGTAAATTGTAATTGTTTTGTAATGGTCACTCGTTGACTTTGATTGTCAATATCTTCATCTGTATGCCCTCCATTATAAAGTTGATATTCGACAGTTTCTATTAAAGATTCGTCTTTGAATTTTACTCCATAGATTGCAGAAAGCGTATCTCCTTTTTGAAACTCCATTGCTTCTGCCAATCCACCACAACCAATACGAGAAAAAGGATAGTTTTCGTAAATGGTCTTTTTAGTCTTGCCACTTAAAGAAATGATTTGATAATAATCACTACATTCTCCCATCCAAGTGCTTCCTCCTTCTAAGATGAGCTCGCTTATTCCATCACCATTAACATCTACAATGCTCTTTTTTTCAATTGGACTTCCTTGAGCAGACCATGCTACATCCCAACCATTTTCAGCTTCTTCATCACAAACAATTTTCATTAATAAGTGGTTGGCAGAACCAGCAGAACCTCCAGCTTTTCCTTCACAAACTGCTAAATATTCTTTCTTTCCTTTTGTTGAAAAAGCAGCTTCATGTATAACCACTGCGCCTGTTAAAGTTCTTAAATTCCAAATGTCTTTATTCCCTTTTTTCGCTATAATCGCTCGTCCCTTTTCTACCATCGCATTGATCTCAGGAGCAGTACAAGGAATTTCCTCTTTAACATTGGAAGTGCAACTATTAAAAAATAAGAGAACAAAAAGTATGGGTAACAAAGTGGGAAGAAAAGTCTTCATGTTTGGGATTTTAAAAAACAATAATGATGAAATAAAGTTAAAATTAATTTTTTTGAACGAATTAAAAAAAAATAGAGTTGAAACTATTAGACCAATAAATTATATTGGATTAATAATCTTATTTTTCCTAGAGATTAAAAACTCATCTTGTATTGAATATTGAATATTATTGGAATTACTTCTTGTTTAAAATACATCAAAATGATCAAACCTAATGCATTAAAAAAAGGAGATAAAATTGCTGCTATAAGCCTTTCATGGGGAGGGGCAGGAGAATGTAAATATCGCTTCGATAATGCCGTTCGGCAAATACGAGAAAATTTTGAAATTGATGTAGTACCCACACGGCATGCTTTACGTTCTGCAGAATGGATTTATAATAATCCAAAGGCTAGAGCAGAAGATTTATTAGAAGCATTATCAGATAACAGCATTCAAGGAATTTTTAGTAACATTGGTGGAGAGGATAGTATCCGAACTTTACCTTTTATGGACTATGAACTCATTCGAAATAATCCTAAAGTTTTTATTGGTTTTTCTGATACAACAGTAAGTCATTTTTGTTTTTATAAAGCAGGAGTCACCTCTTTTTATGGAACCTCGATGCTCGTCGGATTTGCAGAGAATGCTGGCATGCATCCTTATCAAATAGAAGACATTAAACGAAGTTTATTCTCCACCAATCCAATCGGTCAAATACCCGTATCTAAAGCTTGGACATCAGAACGATTAGAATGGCTAGATCCTGCAAACGAATCGACTCCTAGATTGATGACCGAAAGTCGAGGTTGGCGTTTTTTACAAGGTCAAGGAAGAACAGAAGGAGCCTTACTTGGAGGATGTGTAGAAGTGTTTGAATTTGTTAAAGCAACATCAATTTGGCCTAGTTTGAACGAATGGAAAGACAAGATCATGTTTCTTGAAACATCAGAAGAAATGCTTAATCCAAGTTTGTTTAGACGGTATTTAAGAAATTATGCCGCCATTGGTATCTTTAATGAAATTAACGGATTGATCGTAGGAAGACCTTACAATAATAAGCATTGGAAAGCCTATGATAATATGCTGATTGAAGTCATTCGAAATGAACAGGGTTTGGATGAACTTCCGATTATTACAGGAATGGATTTTGGCCATACTTGTCCTACATTTACTATTCCTTATGGGGTTCAAGCGGCTATAGATTGTGATAAGAAAACCTTCGAGATTTTAGAAAGTGGCTTGAAAATGTAAGTCAAAGTTGGTAACTTGCTGGGAATCCAAAAGACTTCCTCTAAACTCTCATTGAATTAGCTTGTTATACCTATTGTGAATCTATTGAATATACATTTTCAATGGCCATATGCCTTTGTGCTTTGGTGCATTCTTTTTTTCGGCATTCCTGTCTATTTACAGGCTTGCCCATGCCCCAACATAGAGACGGAAGAATTTATGCTTCCAGAATATGATCAAACCGATTTTGTGTTTGTAGCTTCTATTCAAGAGGTTATTGAAAAAACGATCTTTCCTCAACAACCCGAAGATACCTTAAAGGTAGAGGTAAAATATAGAATTCAATTGGAGGAAACGTTTAAAGGTCGATTTAGTGAATTGAATTATTTAGCTCCGCCAATAGACGGCTGCAAACCCAAGCTTTTACAAAAAGGGCAACAGTATATTTTTTATATTCGAAGTAAAATAGAAAACCCTTCCGCTCTTCCTCTTTCTCATTGTACTAAAATAAAACCAGTCCTTAGGAATACGAAAGACTATAAATGGTTAAATGATAAAGAAGTGAAACCTGAAATATTTTCGAATGCCATAGCAAAGAGGGATGTGAAGTATAGTAAAGCACATTTAAAAATACTTCGACTTTTGAATTTGCCTAAAGCTAAATCTTTAAAGATTAAATTTGTTGGGGCAACAACAACTAAAGAGACGAATAAAGTGGTTTATACCAAAGGCCAAATTAATTTTACAGGCTTTCTATTTAATGGTAAACGCACAGGCCCTTGGAAAATGTTTTATCCTCCACCCAAATATACATCTTATCCTATTCAACGAAAGTTGTGGCAAGAAGGAAATTATAAAAGTGGAAAAAAAGAAGGCGTCTGGAAAATGTATGACTATGATTGGAATACATTAAAAGCCATCTTGAAGTCAGATCTTTATCGAGAAGGTAAAATAATAAAAGGAGCATACATTCCTTAAAAATGCATCCTCCTTTCTAGATTCTTAAATCCAATAATTCTTATTATTGCATATCAGGCATGCCCTGATCTCTATTCCAATCTTTTCGTTTTTGTTTCCGTTGAGGCTTCGTTCGATCATATTTTCCGAAGTTATAACTGAAGGTAATATAACCAACAAAAGATTCCCAATTTCGCTCGGTAACTTGGTTAAAGGATTGTAATTCATTGGATGAATAGTTGAAATTCATCGTATTTAAAAAGTCAGTCACCCGTATTCCAATGCTTCCTTTTTTATTGAAAATTTGTTTTTTAGCCGCAAAATTCAAACTAAAGAAACTTCCAATTCTTCCTTGAGCAACTTCAAAGGGCGCTCGATAAAAACCACTAAGTTGTAAACTCATATCTTTCCAAACAGTCCAAGTAGACATGATCCGAGCATTCCAACCGAAAGCGTCAGATTGTAGCTCAGAGTTCTCAAATCCATCGGTACTAACTTTGGTGCCATACATATTAAATGTTCCATTAAATCGCCACCATTTGTACGGACGAGCAGATAAAATAAATTCTGCGCCGTAGGTATGTCCATCTTTGAAATTGACAAAGTTTAATCGAGAAACTCCGTCATCACCTACATTTAAAAATCGACGCATTACATCGGTCAAGTATTTATAGTATACCGAACTGTTTAATGTAAATTTTTCCCAATACTTAATATAACCTAACTCCGTAGAGTTGATATATTCAGGTAACAAATAAGGATTCCCAGAACGAATATTATTAGGATCTGAAAGATCATAAAATGGATTGAGTTGTCCTGTTCGAGGTCGATTAATACGACGACTATAATTTAATTGTATTTCACTACCTTCCGTTAATTTATAAGATAAAGCAGCAGAAGGGAAGAAGCTAAAATAGTTGTTCTCAAATGTTTCATTGGTCGTAACCAACTCGGAATTGGTAAAAGATTGTTCTAAACGAAGACCTAATTTGTAATTAAACTTTTTAATAGATTGGCCATAAGTACCATAGAGTGCATGGATTTGTTCATTATAGAAAAACCGATTGATTAAGTTATTGTCATTGACATAGTCATTCACTCCAAAGTCAAAAACAGAAGCGAAAAAATCATTGTCTACTTTTCGTAATGTTCCATTATAACCTGTCTCTAATTGTCCATCATTACCCAAAGGTTGCACATAATCTATCGCTAATCGTCCTACATCATTGAAGTCCGTACTTCGAGTCAATTGTTGTAATGGATTTGCACCTGTAGGGTTATTGTCTTTATCATAAAATCGCTCGATATAATCCGTGGTGGTTTCCTTTTTTCCTAAAGAATAGTTTAGATCAATATCTAAGGTTTGTTTAGGGTTTAAGAATTTTTTCTGTAAGCCCGCATTAAATTCAGTATTCCGATTGGGTGAATTATTTCCATTGTTTCTTTCTGTAATTAAATTGAGTGTGCCTAGCTCATCAAAGTACTCAAAGAAATTGTCGGAACCTCCATCGCCATTTCCTTGGTTATGTCCAACTGACCAATAAAGAATATTGTTTTTATTTAAAAAGTAATCCATACCAATTTTGGCAAAATGGGACATGCCGCCATATTCTCCTTCATCCCGCTGTTTAAAAGCAAAGCTGGTATCTGTGGTAAAGGTTTCTCTATTAGAAAAACCATCGTAAGCGAAGTTGCGTAAATTATAACTATAAGTTCCAAAAACATTCATTTTGTTATTTCGAATGTTCATAGAAACCGACGAATTGAATTTGGGCGTTTGACCATAACCTGCACTCAAATCTACATTCCCATTCATACCAAATTTATCTGAACGTTTCGTTACAATATTGATGATACCTGCCGTCCCTTCTGGATCATATTTTGCCGAAGGATTTGTGATCACTTCGATACTTTCTATATTCGAAGCAGGCAAGCTTTGCAACACCGCACTTGCCGACATACCAGATGGTCGCCCATCAATCAGTATTTTTACGTTTTGATTTCCACGAAGACTTACATTATTATCGACATCTACTTCTACCGAAGGCACTTCACCTAAGGCTTCCAATACGCTACCGCCTTGACTCGTAAGATTTTCCGACATGTTGAATACCTTCTTATCTAAATTGGTTTGGAAACCTCCTTTAGATTCAGTCACTACCACTTCGTTTAATTCTGATGCTCCAGAACTTAACTTTAATTCACCTAATTTATTTACAGGATCTTTCGGATTGATGACCATCGGATCAATAATACTCGTTTCATATCCAATAAAAGATATTTCTAAGTAAAACATCCCTGCGGCCAAATCCTTTAATAAAAATGACCCATCGGCTTTGGTTATGGTTCCAGTGACCAAAGAAGAATCCTTCTTGGAATGTAAAGCAATGGTCGCATATTCTACAGGTTCATTGGTTAAGCCATCCAAAATTTTTCCCGTGATGACTCCTACCTTGGGTGCTCCCCATTGTCCGCCACCGCCATAACCCGCAGGAGGCTGAGCAAAAAGAAATAATGGAGCAACTAAGAGACTGAGCAAAAGTTTAAATTCTTTCATAGTGTTTGGTTTAATTGATGCCAAAGTAACAAGACGGCTTGTGTTTTGTTTACCTTCTCGATTTTAACTTTAACAAGAAACTTCCACAAAGTAGCCCCAAGCCCACTACATCAAGAAAAAAAATCGATAGAACACCAACTCCCCTCGATAAAAAATCCCATTCCTCATCCCTCCTAATCCTTCCCGATTGCAAAGCAATCGCACCAATCCCCCTAATCACCATTCTCCAAAAAACTCAAACCCCAAATACGGAAAACCAACTCCGACCTATTTTCTTTTAGTATTTTCGTAGATTCAAAACCGTTAAAAACAAAACACTGTTTGAGCGCAGCGAGTTTGTTTTGTTTAGGTTTTGCATCTATGAAAATGCGTTAAAAAAGAAAATAAGTCTTGATTTTTGATTCTTTTTATCAAGAAAAAGAATAAATCTACTTTACTGGATAACTCAACTTCGTTAGCCATTTATTAGGATCAGGCTCTGTCGTTGGATCGGTCACATACTGCTCAATAGCTGGTCCACGTAGACTTAAATTATTAGCTTTCATATAGGTTTCCATGGCCTTGTGTGCATTGCCCAATTCCGTATAGTTGCCATAAAAATCAATATGCAAAGCTTTACCTTCTGCTACTTCAAAGGACTCAAAATCATCAGCGACTTTCATTGCTTTTTTTATAGGAATTGCCGCAGCTAAGTCCATCGCATCATCTGATTCTCCTTGTGTTAAACTATAGTATAAACCACAAGGCATACCATCCATTTCGCCTTTGTTCTTCATTACATATTCCATACATTTAGGAAGGTTTTCTGTATAGTAAGCGGTAATCTCACTTGGCTTTACTTTTTTCTTTACACCTAAAAAATAGCGTTTAGGCATTTCTATTTCAGTGATTTTTAAAGCATTGGGATTGGGCATTATTTCACCTTCAACTATAGATTTGAGCGTAGACAAACCTTCATCAAAATCAGCTTCTACTGAACTTAAATCGACACCTTGAAGCATAGCAAAAGCATTAAAAGGATAGGGAATAGTCATTCCAAAACCCCAATCTACTTTCGTTTTCCCATTGGCTTCAGAAAGGTTGACATAGGTGTCGGATTCTCCAGATCGAGGCTCTTGAAATACCAATAAGGTATTCGTAGATTCATTTTCTTTCATAGCTGTTAATACCTCATATCCTTTACCTACTTGTTCATTACCTGCCCAAGTGCGCTTTGCCCCAATTTCGCCATCATTTCCTTCTATGGTAGATACTAAATTAGGATCACGTTTATTCCAAGGATACCAAAGCACCCGTTTTTCAAAATTGTTGATATATCGATAGACTTGTGCTTTAGGAACATCGATTTCAATGGTTCGATTGATGGAATATTCTTTAGGTGCAAATAGGCCTAAAATTAAAAGTCCTGCAAGCAAAGCTAAAGAAAGAATACCTAGTATTTTTACAATTTTCATTTCAAAAGTTTTTTAATAATAATATCAAATATAAGAATTATTCTTCATGCATTGGAGCTTAGAATTCTTGTTTTTTGCTGAAATGTAAGTATTCCTAGTGTTTTATTCTTTTTATGGCTAAAAGTTTAAATGACTTCCTTGCTTAATCTGTGCATTAATAATATCTTTATCCGCTTAAATCTTAATGAAATGATTGATCAGGAAATTAAAAATAAATTAGAAGGCATCAAGGTAGAAATTGCTGCTTGTACAGAAGAACAAAAATTGAAAGATTTATATGCTTCTGTCTTAGGTCGTAAAGGGATTGTAAAAGACCTGATGGCTGGCTTTAGAAACGTGCCTAATGAAGATAAAAAAGCTTATGGAGCCGCAGTGAATGCAGTCAAAGAAGAATTTACTTCTATTCTAAAAGAAAAACAAGAGGAGATTGTAAGTCAATCGAATGCAAAGGCAAGTAAGAAAACATCTGAAATTGATTTGATGATTCCAATGGAAACCCATCGAAAAGGAACCTTACATCCATTGACATTGATTGAAGATGAAGTGATTCAGATTTTCAAGCGCATGGGGTTTAGTGTTGTGAGTGGCCCAGAAATGGAATCGGATTATTACAACTTTAAAGCATTGAATATTCCTGATAATCATCCTGCAAGAGATATGCAAGATACTTTTTGGTTTATCAATAAAATGTTGCTGCGGACGCATACTTCTCCTTGTCAAGTTCGAGCGATTGAAAATATTGGTGCTCCTCTTCGAGTAGTTGCTCCAGGTCGAGTGTTCCGAAATGAAAGTCTTGATGCTTCGCATGAAAATACTTTTCATCAAGTAGAGGGAATGATCATTGATAAAGATATGAGCATTGCCAATCTAATTTATATCATGAAAACTATGTTGAGTGATGTATTTGGTAAAGAACTGAATGTGCGCCTTCGCCCTGGTTATTTCCCTTTTGTAGAACCTGGTTTTGAACTAGATTGCAGCTGCTTGATTTGTAATGGATCAGGTTGTTCAACTTGTAGTCAAACGGGCTGGATCGAATTGGTGCCTTGTGGAATGATTCACAATAATGTACTAGAAATGAGTGGTATTGATCCAAATGAATATACGGGTTTTGCTTTTGGACTAGGAATGAGTCGATTGGCCATGATGAAATATAATATAGCAGATATTCGGGTGTTTAATCGGGGTGATGTTCGAGAATTATCAAATTTCGACACCTTTATTTAAATCTGTCAGAAGCCTCTTTTTAATAAATAATAATACAACAAGACTATGGATCTTTCCCTAAATTGGATTGGAAAATTCGTGAATATAAAAGACCTCGACCCCAATGAGGTAGCTAATAAAATTACCTTGCATACTGCTGAAATAGAAGGTGTTCACCTTAAAGGACATGATCTAAATGGTATTTTAGTAGCTCAAGTAAAATCTGTAGAATCCATAGAACCAGGATACTGTCTTATTCAACTGGATGCGGGCAAAGCGGCTACAGTGGTTTGTACAGATACTACCTTACAAGAAAATGATTTGGTGCCTTACGCTCCGCCAGGTACTTGTGTCAATGAAATAGAAACGACAGTAAAAAATATCAAAGGCCATGATAGTGAAGGCTATTTGATGAGTGAAAAAGAATTGGGCATTAGTTCGGATGAATCATGTGTGTTTCGGGTAGAAGCGGAGGATGCAAAAGCAGGAGATGAAATTTTAGCGGTGTATCCTTTCTTTAAAGATGTCGTTTTAGATCTAGATAATAAATCGGTTACTCATCGACCAGATCTTTGGGGAATTTATGGCTTTGCTAGAGAAGTAGCAGCTATTTACAAACGCCCATTAAAACCGTTAGATTTATTTTCGGTAGAAGAATTGGCCAAAAATGTAAAGGAAGGTCCTAAGGTAAAAGTAGTAGAAGGAAAAGGATGTACTCGTTTTTGTGGGGTTTATATTGATGGAATAAAAAACACCAAAGCGCCATTAGAAATGCGTACGCTTTTATTTCATTCGGGTTCTTCAACGCATAATTTGATTGTCGATTTATCCAATTATGTAATGCATGAAGTAGGACAACCCAATCATACCTTTAGTCAAGCACATGCTGTCTCTGGAATCATAGTAGACCAAGCGGATGAAGATTATAAATTTACCTTCTTAGATGATCAAGAACGCTTGATTTCGAAAGGAATGTTGATGATTCATAATGGCGATAAAAAACCGATTGCTGCTGCGGGAATTATGGGAGGTCAATCGTCTAAAGTACATGAAGACGAAACGGCGATCATGTTAGAATCCGCTAATTTTGATGCCACTCAAATTCGGGTTTTTGCCAATAAAATTAAATTGAGAACGGATGCTTCTAATCGATTTGAAAAAACATTGGTGCATGAAAATGCATTAGTTGGTGCACTACGTTTTCTTCAAATAATCAAAGAAATACAACCGAATACGAGCTTCTCCCAATTGACAGATGTAGGCAGTTATTCAAGTCCTTTGCGTCAAGTAGAATTGACTGGAACCTACATCAATAAATTTACGGGAATTGAAATGTCAGCGGATTTTGTAGGAGATATTTTAAACCGTTTAGGATTTGAACATACCTTCACCAATGATACCTATAAGGTGACCATTCCTTGGTTTAGAGCGTCGAAAGATATAGCCAATGTTCCTGATATTGTAGAGGAGATTGCTAGAGTCTATGGCTATGATAATATTCCTCCTGTACCGCCAGCCGTTACCTTAAGACCTGCAACGAAGAATCCAGAAGTCGATTTAAAATTTCAATTAAAGCGGATCTTGAGTTATCAATATGGATACACCGAAGCTAAGAGCTATGCATGGCATGATGATCGTTGGGTAGATACGCTTGGGTTTTCACCACAAAATACCATTGAATTGGCTAATCCTCGGACGCCTTTCATGAGTAAAATGAAAACTACATTACTTCCCGAATTGCTCCGATTGGCAAAAAACAACATCGTTAATTATGATGATATTCGCCTTTATGAATTTGCTTCTGTTTTTTATAATAAAGACAATAAACCAACAGAAGATAAATCTTTAGCAGGGATTCATTATCATAAAAAAGGTAAAGCAGTTAACCTTATTTTTGAGGTTAAAGATGCCTTACAAAATATGGTAAAAAGTATTAAAAATAGAAGTCTTACCTTCCGAAATGAATGTAAGGAAAATAATAAAACATGGATTCATCAAGGCAATTGCCTTTCTATATATTTGGATGAAAATTACTTAGGTTATATTTCCATGTTGGAAGTGGGACTTAGTAAAAAACATTTCAATAAAGAGGCTTTAGTTTGCTTTGAATTGGATGTGCAACAGTTGATTGATGTCGAAGCGATTCAAACCCCTTATGTAGCACCCAATGCTTATCCAACCGTATCTTTAGATTTTAATGTAGTCGCTAGTCAAGAAGTACCTTATCTTGAAGTCGAAGAAATATTTGCCAACTTAAATGATCCATTATTTATGGGCTTTAAGTTTAAAGAATTGTTCTTTGATAAGAAACTGCTTCCTGGTAAAACGAGTTATTTGTTTGGGACAGAAATTGGTTCGAAAACAACGACGCTTACTTCTGAAGAAATTGATGGATTTCAACAAAAAATCATTGATAAAATAAAAGCTAAAAACTTTGAGTTGAGATAGTAGAACCTATTCTATTTTCCAACCATACAATCTAATGCCTTGCTTTGGATATCTTCTACGGTATCCATTGCTTTGCTTAGTAAGCTATTGAAATCTTTAAATCGTTTTCCAAAGCTAGAAGCCGTTTGATCATTGAAGTCGTAATTAAGGACGTCATTAGAACGATGGAGTTGAATCATCCCATTATTTAAAAATCCTACAGCTTCAAAAAAGCTTTCTTCGGGTAATTTGCAGCCTTTTACTTCTAATGCTAGTGAGGTAGTTTTGATGATCTTTCTACTAGAACCATCTACTAAACTCATCGCCTTTTTAACATAAGCTTTACTGGTTTCAAGATCTTTTACCTGACTTGTTTCAGTCGAATTGTTGAGTAAATTTAAGGTAGCAATCATGGCTTTTTTTGCTTCGGCTAAATCATCTTGTACGTCTTGTAAACTCGACGTAATTTGACTCGCACTTGGCTTCTTCCCTTGATTGGTAAGTTTAGGTGTATCATTTTCTTTGGTACTTTCTTCCGCTAATTTTTCCTCTTTAATTGGCGTAGTTTGTTTTCCTGTTTCTTCTTTTTCTTCTTCCAAAACAGCAGTAGGGTTTTTAGTAGTTTCTTCTTCCAAAACCACAGTCGGATTTTTAGTAGTTTCTTCTTTCTCTTCTAC
>JAHDCJ010000016.1:34333-45482 GCA_020629935.1 Saprospiraceae bacterium
TTTCTTCTTCCAAAACCACAGTCGGATTTTTAGTAGTTTCTTCTTTCTCTTCTACCTGCACTTCTTCTTCTACTACAGATTCCTCTACTACTTCTTCCTCTTCTACTTCAGGTTCTGGTGTAGGAGGCACATAGTCGCTTCCTTTTACCACCATCACTGGCCTTTTGTTTGAATCAAAAATGGAACTTGCTTCTGGATAACGTGGACTAATCAATTCTTCTCCATTGGTGTCAATGTAGCCCCAATAATCACCAACTTTTACGGCGGCTTTTTTTCTAGAAAATAATTGACAATCCTCATAGATCGCTGGAATGGCTAATTCACCTTGCGTATTAATATATCCCCATTTCCCATCAACCATTACGGCAGCTAGGCCATCTGAAAAACCTCTAGTTTTTACTTTTTTAAATTTAGGTTCTACAATCACATTTCCTTTACGGTCAATGACTCCGTATTGATTTTCTGAAATGGCAAAAAAGGCAAGTCCTTCACTAAAGCTAAAAGCATATTTAAATTTATGATCAATAACTACATTGCCTTTGGTATCTAAATAACCCCATTTGCCGTCTTTTTGTGCACGGACTAATCCTTCTTGCGGAAAGAGCAATCTGCGATAGGTGGCAGGAATAGTCAATTCATCTTTTTTATTTATGAGGCCAAAAGTCGTTTCCCATTTTTTTCGAACAAAAGCATAACCCTCTGCAAAACTAGAAGCTTCGGTATATGAATAATTAATAACTAGTTCTCCACTGGTATTTATATAACCCCATTTATCTTGCATTTTTACTCTTGCCAAACCTTCAGAAAAACTGGAAGCTTCTTCATAAATGGCAGGAATAAGCATACGCTCTTTATTATCCATATAACCATATTTCCCATTCCATTTAACACAAGCAAAACCATCTTTATATCGGCGTACTTGTTCAAATCTAGGTTTTAACACGGAGCGACCACGGTAATCAATAAAACCAAATCGACCTGCTTTTTTGATTTTGATCATTTCTCCTCCAGGGCTTAAAGTTTCACAATTGACTTTGGCTAAGGTATCTCCAAATTCACTTAAGATATACCAATCATTTTGTGCACTTATGGAAGTGAGCATAAGTATAGATAAGAGCGGAATCAAAAAGGTTCGTAAAATCATGGTGGTTATTTTTTTACAAAAAAAAGGAAGAATGATACTAATCCCAATGTTTATAAGCGTACTTGTTTTTTCCAATAATAAGAATCAATCGCTTCCCGTCATCTTCTAATTCATATCGAAGTTTTACATACTTTTCTTCTTCGGGTAAATCTAAACGGCAAGCATCTTTTATGTCAAGGTATAAAAACTTTTTATCTTTGGCTACTTCAAAATAAGTAGGGCAAGCAAAGCCCATGTCTTCCATATAAAAAGGAGACATCATTGATAAACGGCTATCTTTGGTGACTAAGAAAAAGTATTGCATGGCCATCTCATCAATGATTGGAGCACCTTCTTCTTTTTCTTCATCTCCTTCAAATTCCCATAGCTCACACACCGGATCATCGGATACTAGATATTTGCCATCCTTTTGTGCAAATGTGGATAAACCGAAGAATAGCGCCATTAAAATTAAAAATGATTTGGGGTTGAAAAGTAACGTTTTTGGTATCATGTGATTTGTTATTATTTTAGAAATCATTTAAAAAATATCTTGGAGTCAATGAACAAATCTTTTCAATTCGCCACTTGTTTTTTATCCCACTTCATAATCTATTGATGAAAATAAACATATTTTCTTTCTTCTATGCAATAACAATTCCAAATCTTTCATAAATTCGACTTAAAATTAAGAACTATGTCCGATTTCGTATCTCAACTCGTGGATAAATATCCTGAATTAAAATATGCATTGCTTGATGCACAAACGTTTAGCCAAGAACATTATGGTTTTCCTGCAATTTATTATAAGATGATGGAAACCGATGCTGTTCGTGTAGAGGCATTTAAAGAAACCTTCAAACAATATAATAATTTGCAAGATGCAGTAGTTTGTGAAGCTGGTATAGGAACGCTTGCATTAACAAAACATTATCTGCCTTTTGTCAAAAAAGCGTATTTGATTGAAAATAACCCCAATATTCGATCTTTCATTGAGGAAGAAATCGAAAAAAATGGTTGGACGGATAAAGTAGAACTTATTTTTGGTGACGCTATGAAAGTAGAATTACCAGAAAAAGTAGACTATATTATTGGGGAATTAATGAGTATTTATTGCGCCAATGAATACCAAGTACAAATCTTTAAACATCTTCGTCAATTCTTGAAGCCTGAAGGTAAACTCATTCCTGAAAAAATAATTAATACTGCGGCTTTAGCCGATGCAAAATTTGATGGATCGCATAAGCATTATCCTTTGATGTTTACACGGCATATGCCTATGTTTTTGACTTTGCACGAAACCGTAAATGTGATTGATCTTTATAAAGAAGAAGCATTGACCATCAATGCAGAAACACGATTTCAACCGATATTAAGCGGGCCTGCAAATTGTGTATACATGAGTTCTTTAGTTCAAGTTAAAGAAGGTGTGAACTTTACTGGAACAGATAGCTTAATGCCGCCTACAGTTTGTAAATTAACCTCTCCTAAAGTCTTAAAAGCAGGAGAAGGGGTTTTGTTAAAATCTAGTTTTGGTTATGGCACTTCACTAGACGATGCAAAATTTGAAATAGGAGATATGGCAAAATGGGATTAAATAAATCTTAAATCCTAAACAATTGCGGTGTAGATGGAGTTACCTATTTATCAATAGATTTATTTCAATGATATGAGAAAGGTAAACATGGAACAATATCTAGAAAATCCTAACCGATATGAATTAAGAAGCGGAATGGAAAAAGATGCTCCTTTATGTCCTTATGGCAATCATTATGAATGGATCGGTTTTGATTTGAACGCAATGGAATATGTACGATTTACCAAATCAGTGTTTAAACTACTTATTCAAAAAATGCATTCCGCCAATTAAATTTATTTCATTAAAAAATAGTCGTTATGTATCTCATTCGATTTTCAGCTCTTTTATTTTCTCTTTTCATTTTCTTAGCTTGTCATACTACGATTGATCAAAACGATAATGAAACCAATAAGGAAAAAACCTCATCTAAAGCCGTTCAAGTTTCTTTAAATGAAGATGGTCTAGCCAAGGCTTATTTTGCTTCGGGTTGTTTCTGGTGTGTAGAAGCCATTTATGAAAGTGTGCGTGGAGTAAAAGAATCAGTTTCTGGTTATGCCGGTGGGCATACGGAGTATCCAACCTATGAATCTTCTAACACTGGAAAGACTGGGCATGCAGAAGCGGTAGAAATTTATTATGATCCTGAGGTGGTGAGTTTTGCTTCTTTAGTAGACGTCTACTTTGGTTCACAAGACGTGACTCAAGTCAATGGTCAAGGGCCAGATCGAGGATCACAATATCGTTCGATTATTTTTTATCAGAATGAAGAAGAACACGAAATTATTAAAGCCAAGGTGAAAGCCATCAATCAAAAAATTGCGCCTAAGAAAGTAGCTGCAGAAATTAAACCATTTGAACAATTTTGGGTTGGTGAAGATTATCATCAAGACTATGAACGCTTACACCCCAAACAGGCTTATATTCAATCGGTTTCTATTCCTCGACTTAAGCGATTTCAAAAACAATTTCCACATTTGTTGAAAGAGAAACATTAGAGAGACTAGATTCCTATGATTTATGATGAATGACTAATTAAGCGCCGTAATGCGCTCCATTAATCTTGAAAGATGAAACGTATATTAATTATTGGAGGTACTCGATTTGTAGGCCGAAACCTAATTGAAAAATTATTGCCTTTAGACAAATACGATATTACCTTGTTTAATAGAGGAAAAACGAATCCAGATATTTTTCAAGAAATAAAACGGATAAAAGGAGATCGAAAAAAGGAATCTGATTTGCGATTACTTGCTGCTAAAGATTGGGATGTTGTTATAGACATTTCTGGTTATTGGGCAGAACCTTTAGCCACTCAATTATCTTTACAAAAAGGTAAAGTAGGAAGATATATTTACGTATCTACCTCTAGCCATTATCAATTTGATCCTCAAAATCCGCATCTTATTAAAGAAGAAGAAGCGATTGTTTCTTGTTCTTTAGAAGAAAGAAAAAGCGAAGAACGAAAACATTATAATCAGAACAAAGCAGAATGTGAACGTATCTTAGCTCAACAAGAAGACTTAGATTATATTATCTTAAGACCGGGATTGATTATTGGAAAATACGATTATACCGATCGGTTGTATTATTGGTTTCATAAAGCTAAAACCCAAGAAGAAATCTTAGTGGCTAATGGTGGGGAAAATTTCATCTCATTTACTAATGTAGAAGATCTTGCAGAGGCTATTATTACAGCTATTGAAATTGATAATAAAGAGAAGATATTTAATTGTTCTTCTTTTAATGCGAGCATTTCAGATTTTTTAACTTTGATTGGAAAAAAGCTCGATAAAAAAATAAACTTAGTTTCTGCCACCGCAGATTTCCTTACCACAAATGGAGTAAAACAATGGAGTAGTTTGCCTTTATGGTTAAATGGCAATTTTCTTACTATCGATAATTCAAGAATCCAATCTGCTTTTCAAATGGAATTTATTTCTTTAGAAAAAACAGTAGAAGATTTGATTCAATTTTATTCCTCCGAAAAAAAATGGGCAATACCTAATCCTACTCCTCCAGCGCTTTCTCGACAAGAAGAAATAGATCTAATAGCTAAAATTTCATCCACTTAAAACTTATTTTCGCTTTCCTTTTCCTAAGGGCGTTAATGGTGTTTCTTTAGGTATTCTACCTTGGACTTCGGGCATAGAAAAAGTTTCTAATTGAGGTAATACATATTTCGCAAACAAATTGCATTCATCATAATGTGGATAGCCCGAAAAGATAAAAGAGCGAATTCCCATGTCCATGTATCGATGAATCTTTTGTACAATTTGATCTGGATTTCCAACCAAAGCGGCTCCACATCCTGATCGTGCTCGGCCAATTCCCGTCCACAAATTGTCTTCTACAAAACCTTCCATGTCGGCTAAGTTTCTCATGTCGGCTTGGCGAGAAACACCATAGCTTTTCGCATCTAAAGCACGTTCTCTAATTTCGGTTCCTTTGTCTTCGTCGAGTTTAGACATTAAGCGTTTAGCCCAAGCTCTCGCTTCATTTTCAGTTTCTCTAACAATGACATGCACCCGTAAACCAAAGTCTACTTTTCGGTTGTAGCCTGCCGCTTGTTGACTCATGTTTTGCATGAGTTCACCTAGACGATTTTCGGTTTCTGGCCACATGAGGTATACATCACAATGCTCGGCACAAAGATCAACACCAGGAGGAGAATAACCACCAAAGTATAGAAGCGGCCCCCCGTTTTGTTGGTAAGGTTTTATAGGATCAGTAGGTAATTTTAAATCATAAAAATCGCCTTTGAAATTAATTTCATCTTGGGTCCACGCTTGTTTTAAAATTTCAATCACTTCTCTAGATCGTTGGTATCTTGATGCTGAAGATAAGTCCTCTCCAGGAAGATTAGAAGAAATGATATTTAAGGTTAGTCGACCTTTTAAAATATGATCTAAAGTAGCCACGGCACGCGCCAACATTGGCGGATGCACTTCCCCACATCGGATCGCTGGTAATAGATTCATTTGCTGAGTAAGCGGTGCAACCGCCGTAGCAAAAGTCCAAGTATCTTGTCCTACTTGATAAGACGAAGGACAAAGAATATTTCGAAATCCATTTTTATCGGCTTGCAATAAAATTTTTGATGCGTTCTCCCAACTGCTTTTATATTGGTCTGGCATCTCCCCTAAAAAATCAGTGTCGCCATTACAAATGGGCGCAAACCAAGAAACCTCAGCGCCTTTTATATGTTGAGATCGAATGTGAATGGGTTGGTCGTTCATGATTGTTTTTATTTCGAAAAAAAATTAAGCGATGGTTTCTCCTGTACTGGCTTGATAAAGTTCATACCATTCTTGCCGACTAAAACGGATGTCCTTAGCATCCATTGCAGATTGAACGCGTGACAGTTTAGTCGTTCCTGTTACGGGTAAAATGCCTGAAGGATGATTCATGATCCAAGCATAAAGTATTTGATCTAGCGAAGCGTCATGCACTTCTGCCAATAATCGTGCAACTTGTCGAATGCGATCTATACGAGGATTTTCTAAATCACTAAAGATGGCTCCTCCTCCTAAAGGTGACCAAGCCATTGGTAAGGCTTGATGTTTTAAACATTGATCTAATGTGCCATCACTAAACGCACGAGGTTGTAAAATAGAAACTTCCACTTGATTCGCCATTAAAGGAAATCGGGAATCGAGTAAATTAAATTGCGAAGGACTAAAATTAGAAACGCCAAAATTTAAAACCTTTCCTTCTTCTTTTAATTGAATAAATACTTCCGCTACTTCATCAGGATGCATTAAAAAATCGGGTCGATGTAAGAGTAAGACATCAATATAATCTGTACCTAATGCTCGCAAAGAATTTTCAACAGAGGAAATAATATGTTGGCCACTACTATCATAGGATTTAACCTGATGATCTGGACGTTGAGCACAAACTCTTCGAATACCACATTTGGTAATCAATTGCATTTGTGGTCTTAAGGATGGTTTATCTTTTAAGACGGCCCCAAAGTCAGCTTCTGTGGTATAGTCGCCATAAATATCGGCATGATCGAAGGTAGTGGCTTGCATTTCAAGACAACCTTCAATAAAGGTTTGCATGTCTGATTTTGAAAATTGAGCATCCCAAAGACCCAATCGCATAGTGCCCACAATAATAGGAGAGAATGATGTCATTTTTTATTTTTATTTTGCAAAATAAACATTGCATTATTGTTAAACAAATGATTCCATTAAATATGAAATTCAAGTGGTGGCAAACGGGAGTGATTTATCAAATTTATCCTCGAAGTTTTATGGATGCGAATGGAGATGGGATAGGTGATCTTCAAGGCGTAATTAATAGATTGGATTATCTCGCTCATACCTTAGGGGTTGATGCCATTTGGTTATCTCCTTTTTATCCTTCGCCGATGGTAGACTTTGGTTATGATGTGTCAAATTATGTAGATGTTGATCCGATGTTTGGTGATTTAGCCATTTTTGATGAATTATTAAACAAAGCACATGCGCTGAATCTAAAAGTGATTATTGATTTTGTGCCCAATCATTGTTCTGATCAACATCCTTGGTTTTTAGAATCTAGGCAATCTAAAGATAACCCTAAACGAGATTGGTTTATTTGGAAAGATGCCAAACCAGATGGCTCCCCTCCCAATAATTGGTTGAGTGTTTTTGGCGGTTCTGCTTGGGAGTGGGATGAACATACACAGCAATATTATCTCCATAAATTTGTAAAAGAACAAGCGGATTTCAATTGGAGAAACCCCGAAGTAAAAGCTGCAATGTTTGAGGTCATTCGATTTTGGCTAAACCGAAAAGTAGATGGATTTCGAATTGATGTAGCACATTTTATTTTAAAAGATCCAGACTTTAGAGATAACCCATTAAATGAAAATGGGGAAACGCCTTTACACAAAGATTTTAAGGATTACGATAGTCAAATTCATATTCATGATAAAGGACATCAAGACGTTCATGAAGTCTATGCTGATTTAAGAACCATGTTGGATAATTTTGATGAAAAAGAAAAGGTAAGTATTGGCGAAATTCATGTCTTTGATTTTGATCTTTTGTCTTCTTATTATGGAAGTGTGGAACGAAAAGAATTTCATTTGCCCTTTAATTTTACGCTCTTAGGATTACCTTGGGATGCGACTAAAGCACGTCATCTTGTAGAATCTTATGAAGCGAGTCTTCCTAAAAACGCTTGGCCGAATTATGTCATGGGGAACCATGATGAAAAACGGATGGCGAGTCGTTTTGAAAAAGATGAACTCCGTGCAATGAGTTTAATGTTGTTGACACTTAGAGGAACACCTACCTTATATTATGGAGATGAAATAGGCATGCTAGAGGCGGAAATTCCTTTAGATAAAATGCAAGATCCTTGGGGCATTAATGTGCCCGGCTTAGGACGTGATGGTTGTCGCACACCTATGCAATGGACAAATGCAAAACATGCGGGATTTTCTGAAGGAGCATCTACTTGGCTTCCTGTTTTTGATGAACAAAATATTAATGTAAAAGATCAATTAGAGGAAGAAGATTCTCTACTTAATTTATATCGAAAATTACTAAAAATTCGAAGATCATCTGATGCATTAAAGTGTGGTGCTTTTGAAACTTTGAATGCATACACGAATGATCAATTTTGGTTTTATAGACGATTTGTAGATCAAGAAGAATGTTGGATTCTTATTAATTTTTCGAAAGAAAAAAAGAAAATAAACTTACCTTCTTTTGCCCAAATCCTTTGTCGTACTCAATCCGATGATATGTCCAAAGAGGCGATCCAATCCCTTACGTTAGAAGCTAAAGAAGCTATTCTTTTAGCTAAAAATCCAATGACATAAAACAAGAGAAATTAGTAAGCCAATACCAAAGTTTCGGACTTGGTTATCTGCAAAGACGAGGTAATCTTTTGCGGGTTTCATTCCGCCTACAATCAGCATGGGGAGTAGACCGGTGACAATGGTATAGAATGCCCGCATGATATAACTCGTATCTGGTAAAACCACTTTGTAAAATTGAAAAATTAAAGGAGTGATCAACATAGCAACAAGCGCAAAACGATGTTTGGGCGCAAGTACAAAAGCAGCCATACAAATAACGACTACAATCGCCGTATTGACATAATACCTTAATTCATTGAGCGTGTGGGTAAAGGCAAATTCGGTCTCACTTAGTTTGGCATAAAGCAATAAGAAACTTACAAAGACGCCAGTAAATAAAGTAACGATAATCGTGTATCTACCAGCTTGCACTACTTGGCGATCTTCTGCTTTAGGATTGATATATTCTTTGTAAATATCAATAGACCAAAGCGTGGCCATTGAGTTAAAGAGCGAATCGACAGTACTCATTAATGAAGCAAAGACGGTACAAAGAATCAAACCCCGCACACCCATTGGAAGAAAATCTTTTACAAGAGTAGGGAAGGCTGCATCAGGATCTGCTAAAGGCGTATCAGCTAAAATTCCAGCCAATGCAATACCTGGAATAATCAACATCGCCGCCATGAAATATTTCAAAACGCCGCCGACCATCATACCCATTTGTGCATCTTTAAGACTTCGAGCAGCTAATGATCTTTGGATTACACTTTGGTTTGCACACCAATAATTTATATTTAAAAAGAACAAACCAAAGACCACCGTCCAAGGTAGTTTTTCGTGATCCGCAGGTAAGTGAAGATGCATCAATTCATTGCCTTCTTTTCCAACTACATTATATAATTCACTCCATCCACCTAAATGATAAAGCGCTACAAAGAATAAAGAAAATCCGCCAATGGTAAGTATAGTAAATTGAATAATATCTGTACGAACGACCGCGCGTAATCCACCAAGGAAGGTATAAATCGCAGAAAAAACACCTAGTCCTGCAGCTACGATGCAAGTTCGAGTAAAGCGATCGGGATGAATCAGCGCCATATATTCTTCAAAGACAAGATCGGCGGCGAAGGCAGCCCAAAAGAGCGCACCGCCAATACCTAAAGTAGCAAAAAGTAGAAGGTTAAATGAAGTATAAGCTAGACCTACGTGATTGCCCAATTTTGATTTAATAAATTGAGTTACGGTAATTACTCGATCTTTTAAATACATGGGAATGAAAATAAAAGCGGCCATAAACATTCCTTGGATGGCGTTGATTTCAAACTGAGCTTGTGCCAATCCAAAAGCATAAGCAGAACCCATCATGCCCAATAAATGTAAACCTTGGATATTTGTGGCAATAGAAGAAATGGCAATGGAATACCATTTTAAATTTCGACTACTTAAAAAATATTCTTCTGTACTTACGTCTTTTCCTTGTTTGCCAGAAAGGGCAACAATAAAAACGATAGCGAAATATATAAATACAATGACTAAGTCGAGTCCCATGGATTTTGATTTTTAAACGACATCAATATAGGGAAATTAAAAAAGAAAGCGATAAAGACTTTGGAAATATTAAGTTCCAGTGCGGAAAGTAAAATAAGATTTGGAGGATGGCTAGGAGAATAGTAATTTAGGGTAGCTTATGTGTTCGTGAGTGTCAGTTAATGTGTCAGAATTAGGATTTTTAGGATGGATTGATTTTTAGGATTAAAAAAGAGAAAGAAGATATGAGAGAAAAGAGAACATTGGAACGCCTTTATAATCTAGATGATAGTTATGTTGATGAATTGGTTCAACGATGTGAATATGATGATCGAGGTTTATTAGTAAAAGAGGTGAGTTATTATCATAAAGGAGAAATGGAATCGATTACGACTTATACTTATAGAGAAGATTTGCAGGTTGAAAATATTAGAAAGAAATATATAGAAATTGACTCTATTGAAGAAGTAAAGCATTTTTACAATGCAAAGAATCAGCGAATAAAAATTAGTAGATACTTGAGAAATGAGTTAAGTGGTGAGGAATTGTTTTCTTATAATGAAGCGGGTCAATTAGTAGAAAAAAATAGGATTGATTATGATGATTATCTAAAGGAAAAAGAAATAGTAGATTATGAAAAAGGGATAAAAAAGTATTTCGAATATTCCGCCGATGATTCTTTATTTCTAGAAAGAACGACCACATTAAATGAAAAAGGCAATCCAATAAAGGAAGTAGAAGTAGTTTATGGAGGAATTAATGAAGGAGAATTAGAAACCATAAATACGTACAATGATAAAGAGCAGTTGATCAATACAAAAATGTATGAAGAGGGAGAAATGACCTTGAACGAAGATTATTTTTTTAATGAACAAGGTTTTGAGATTAGAAGTGTGGGTTATGATTTCGATTTGGATAGAAAGGTAGAAATACAAAGATTAATAGATGATAAAGGACGAATACTTAAAGAAGAGCAGGTTGTAAATGGAGTACTTGCCAATTACTTTGAAAAAGTTTATAATGAAAATGGCCAGCTTGTTTATAAAAAAGTATTTGACTTAGAAGAAGGTTCAGGCATTGAAGAAGAACGAGAATTTGTATATGAATATGAAGGATAAAT
>JAHDCJ010000016.1:45582-58111 GCA_020629935.1 Saprospiraceae bacterium
AAAAGCGAGTGCTTTAAAGAAATGGACTATCATTTTGAAAATGAAATTTTAAAAGACATCACGATAAAAAGAAAAGAGGATGATAAAGTATTAAATCCAAAGGGTTGGAAATTGGTGGCTTGTGATTGAATATTTCAAAATCAAACCACCAATCCTAGCAGCAATTCATCCCTAAAATTCTCATTCAGATTCATTAATTTTTTCGTCCTCGTAATGCAAGAATCAAACTAATAGAAACGAATAATTCTCCTGCTATTCCTCCATACAACTGAAAGGCTTGATTAAATGTATAACCTACATAAATCACACAAATTTGATATAAGCCTAAAATAAGTAATGGGGCAATGGGTGGATACTCCATTTTAGTAAGTCGACTAAAAATATAAAGATTCAATAGCCCTATAATAATGAATGAGATACCCATCATAAAGCTTATGATTCCCCAAGAAGCCCAAAGGTCTTGTGTTTCCCATGAAATTACGAATTCCTTACTTTTGAGATGTTGTTCAATTTCTGGAATAAGTAGATCTTTAAAGTGGACGTAAGTATGCAAGGCACCAATAAAAATAGGCATAATTACACCTACTAATAAATAAAGGGTTCGTGATAATTTTCTCATGATGATCAGATTTTATACTAATTATTTGTTTATAAACCAAAGTTGAGAAAATTGAAAGATACTTTCATTGACTTAAGTTAAGAAAGAAAACGTTTTCTTATTCGGCTTAAACTTTCTGGACGAATGCCCAAATATTGCGCAATTTGATATTGAGGTACTCGTTGCAATAATTCGGGGCGTTCTTCAAGTATCTTTTTATACCTTTCTTCAGGGGAATTCATCAATAAAGAAGTATTTCTTTCCTGCATATCAAACAATTTTTGATCACCTACCAATTTAGAAACCTTTTGGGTATTGGGAATAATCTCTTGGAGTGCTTCAAATTTTTCGAAAGGAATGGTCAATAACTCACAGCCTTCTATGGCTTCTGTGATCAATATAGAAGGGCGTTGATTTTGATAGCTAATATAATTGCCAATAAAATCGCCTTCCATAAAAAAAGCGCTAGTAAACTCATTGCCATCTTTAATCCCATATTGTCTTAGAATGCCTTTATTTACAAATCCCATATTTCGACTAATGACCCCAGGATGTTCCCACACTTCATTCTTTTTTAAATTTTGTGGTTTTAAATGACTTAAGAATAAATCAAATTCTGCTTCTTTAATTGGGATGAATTTTTTTATGGCTTCAAACAAAAGCTTTGTATTCATAGTATGACTTTTTATTAAAAACGAAATAAGGGTAATTCGCTGTTAATGTTTCTTTAAAGTTAGTTGCTTAATTTAAGCTGAAATGTTCTTATCTTTATCCTATTATTTAAATTTTAACCTAAATAAATATGAAACAAATATACCTTATCCTTACAATAATATTTAGCTTTCAGATTATTCACGCACAAAATACGGTGGGATTAATTTCTTATGACCCAGATCAAGCGTATGATGGATATAATTTAATGTTTCCTCATAATCAAGGAAATGTCTTTCTTTTGAATAATTGTGGCGAAATAGTGCATACTTGGCCAGATATCAACTATAAGCCTGGAAATACCGCTTTATTAGATAATGATGGAAATCTTATTGTGTGTAAAGGAAATGGCCCACTTTCTAATACAACGATTCACGCAGGTGGAGGTGGTGAATTAGTAGAAAAACGCGATTGGGATAATAACCTCATTTGGTCTTTTACACTAAATGATACCCTAAACCGCTTACATCATGATATTGCGCTAAAACCTAATGGAAATATCTTGATGATTGTTTGGGAACGTAAAACAGCTGCGGAAGCTATCCAAGCAGGACGTGATCCTTCTTTTTTGACAGAAAATGAATTATGGCCTGATTATGTAATTGAACTCGATGGTGCTAATGGTACGGACATCGTTTGGGAATGGCATGCTTGGGATCATTTAATCCAAGATTTTGATGCAACTAAAGACAACTTTGGAGTAGTGGAAGATAATCCTCATAAAATTGATATTAATTATTCCGACGTTGATGGTCGAGCAGATTGGATGCATACCAATGCGATTGATTATAATCCACAAAAAGCCCAGATCATGTTATCTGTTCCTGCCTTTAATGAAATTTGGATTATTGACCAAACAACTTCTACAAGTCAAGCGGCAAGTAGTATTGGTGGCGTTTCTGGTCGAGGAGGAGATTTATTGTACCGATGGGGAAATCCATTGGCATATAAAAGTGGAACCGCCGCAGATCAAACGCTTTTTTATCAACATGATGCGCATTGGGTTGATTTAGGTTTAGATGCTTCGCATCCAGATTTTGGAAAAATTGCGGTATTTAATAATCAGGTAGGTGCAGATTTTTCCGAAGTAAACATTTTCTCTGCAGTCTTTGATGAATATGGTTGGGAATACCCAATGGCAGGAAATACGTGGGGTCCAGCTGTGGCTGAATGGACGTATCGAACAGACATTCCTCAAGAAATGCACTCTACGGGATTGTCTAGTGTACAACGCTTAAAAAATGGAAATACCTTGATCGGTATTGGTCGCCCTGGTAGAAATATCGAAATTAATCCTGCTGGAGATATTGTTTGGGAATATGTAGTTCCTTTAAATGGAGGTAATCCAGTGAGTCAAGGCTCAGTGTTAGCATTAAATGCTAATTTATTGTTTAAAATTAAACGGTATGCACCTGATTTTGCAGGATTTGCAGGGAGAGATTTAACCATGACTTCTTATTTAGAATTAGATCCAGATACTGATTTTTGTGATATGCTAATTCCGATTAATGAAGTAGCGAACCAGCCTTCTTTTTCTGTTTTTCCAAATCCAGTAAAAGATCATCTTCAAATTCAAATTCCAAATGATGGAACTCCTTTGCCAACAACCATGGAATGGTTTAATACCTTAGGAGAACGAGTCGCTTGGCAAGAAGTACAAGGTTTTCAATTTAGTATAGAACTTAACGATTTAGCTCCAGGTATTTACTTTTTGTCTATAGACGGATTTAAAACGCAGAAAGTGACCATTTTGCCATAATCATTTAGAAACTAAAGGGAGCTTTGGCGCTAACTTAGTTTTAGGAAGGAGCATCGTGATTTAAAAATATTATTCATAGAATGAAGTCCGTAGAAAGGCAGGTAAAGGTGTGCTGTCCGTTTGATTGATGATTTCAATCTTTTAAAATTATGAATAAAATAAAACAGTCACTTTTTATCTAATTTTTTGTTATAGAATTTTTGAGTTCTCTATCTGAATAATATTGAAAATAAATATAGAAGGGGCTATTTCATAAATTGAGATAGCCTCTTTCTTTTAGGGGGGCTATGAGATAATTATTCTATAAGTTTAAATCTAGTTTACTCATTTTTCTTTTAAGACACCCTGTCTTATTTGTGAATCATTCCTGTCATTGTTTTACAATTGTTGAAATTAGAATCTGCTGTTGATATCAGTAATTAATTTAATGTATAAAAAATAAGATTTATTACTAATGATCTTTGTTTTAAAAAATCACATAAAATATGTATGTGAAAAAAACATATAAAATTAATGAATTAGGGATATTGATCATCAATGTATTATAGTTTTTTATTATAAATATTTGATCAAAAAATAATGCATTAAAATTGACTCAGTTTTTAATTAAATGTTGGCGTAAAATATACGCTTTAAGTGTACTCTGTCCGTTTAAAGGAGTCACAAAAAAACGTTTCTTATTAAGCATTTAAGTTTAAATTATAATACCATGCGAAAAAAATGAAAAGAAATATTATATGGATAATTCAAAATGTTTACTAACAAAACAAATTGCTCCTTTCTTTTTAACGCTTATTTTCTTGTTTAATTATTTATTATTATCAGGTCAAACTTGTACCATAAATTCAGGTGTTGACTTAAATGAATGTGAAGAAGATATTTTTTTGGACGGTTTTGCCTCTCCTATAACTGTTGATTTGGCTACGATTCAATGGTCGCTTGTTTCTCAGCCAGCAGGAGCAAATATTATTATAGATGATCCGAATTCACTGGTGTCTTCTTTATCAGGAATTATTATTAATGGAGTTTATACCTTTGGTATAAGTGGAGAATGTGGTGATGGCAGTGGTACGGCATCAGACGAAGTGATTCATACTATAAATTTAACACCTCAGATTCCAGAAAATGGAACCTATGATTTTGGATGTTACACTTCAGGAGGTATTGTTTATGATTATTCTACTGAATACACGCTCCAACCTAATGAAGAAATTATATGGTCATTTTCGGATGGAGGTACGGGTATATTAACCAATGCAAATACATTAACTCCTACCTTTAGTCCAAATCCAATTTTAGATTATTGCCCAGAGCAAGATGCTTTTTACACAAAATTTATCATCACGATTACAAACACAGTGACTGGATGTTTTAGCTATAATACACAAACTTTGTATTATGAGTATGGAGAACGACCAGTGGAAGTTCGACAATACCCAACGAATATTTGTGGTCTATGTACAAGTTTACTAGGTACTTGTGAAGGAGGAGATGATGGTCAATGGACAGCTTCTGGACCAGGAAATGTAACTTTTGGTAATCCTAATCATCATGAGACAAGTGTTTGTGTAGATAATCCAGGAACCTATACGTTTACTTGGACGATTACTGGAGCATGTGTCAATGGTTCAGATGATATAACAGTAAAGTTTAATAATTTTGGTTCAGGTACAGTATGGCCTTATGCAGGTGAAGATTTAAAATATTGTGATTTTCCAAGTACCGTAGCAATGAATGCATCTCCTCTAGAAAATGGGCAGACTGGAACTTGGATTCAATCTGCAGGACCGCCAGTTACTTTTGCTAATCCCAATGACCCAAATACTTTGGTCAATGGACTTATTGCAGGTTCTACATACTATGAGTTTATTTGGACAGTTTGTGGTGTAGGTTGTTGTGTTTCTGATGAGGTAGAATTATATGAAAATCCCAAACCAATATTCCAAACAGAAACTTTATTTTGTTCTGGGAGTCCAAACTTCCTACCCAATTTTGCTTCGACTAATCTTTTCCCATTTAACAACATTGATACATTTTGGATGAATATTAATTTAGTAGCAGAACCAGAATTATCTACAGGTGTTAATTTCCAACTATTTAGAAGTCAATGGACGCTTTCTCAAAATAATTCTCAATCACATATAGACTATTCACCTGTATTAACTCAGGGAGAATCTTATTTAGTTACTCTAGATCCAGATGATTTACCAGCGCTTAATCCGACATCATTTGGTAGGAATCCATTGGTGAAATTTTATTTTAAAATGGAAGATTTAAATTCTAATGTTCCAGTACCTGGTTATTATGAATTTGAACTTACCTATTCTTTTGGATGTGAAACAAAAAGTTTAACTATTCAAAAGTATGTGGCAACAGAAGGAGATGCAAGTCCGAATGCGGGTACAGATGCCATATTACCTTGTGGAGTGAATGATGTAATATTGTCTGGGAGTAACAATCTAGCATACAATGGAATATATTTTGGTGAATGGTCAATGATATCGGGACCTGGACCAGATCCTTTTGGTGTTGGAGGAATAGAAGCAATCCAACAGGCACCAAGTTTAACTGGTTTAACTGATGGTGTTTATACGTTTAGATTGACCAATACCGCATTATTCATGGACTATTGTAATATAGGAGATCCGATTGATGAAATGAAAATAGTTGTAAGTAATACTTCCCCTGGGCCAGTAACTACGAGTCTTAATCAAGTAGAAGTATGTAGTGGTGGAATTGCGAATATTACTGGAACAGAACCATTAGATGGAATTGGGGTTTGGACTCAAACTTCTGGTCCAAGTGCGACTATAGTATCTCCTAATTTATCGACTACCGATATTTCTGGATTGCAAGGCAATACAACCTATGAATTTACTTGGACGATTACCAATTCATGTGGAGTATCAAGCGATGCATTATCTTTTACCACCTCATCGAATATCGCTCCTTCAGAAGCGAATATAACCACAACAGATTACTGTAATATATCATTGAATAATAATACAAATTATTCGATAAATATTTCGGCTGATAATCCAATTAATGGAACGGGAGTTTGGTCCTTAATAACTCAAATTAATCAACCTTCAGCTAATCTTTCTTCGATAACAGCTAATTCGGTGTTGCTCAGTGGAATTGATGGTTCTGTGGGAGGACTTCTTGAAGTGGCTTACACAGTTACTAATGGATCTTGTATGGTATCTAGTGCAGATACAGTATTTTTTCAAATTGGTGATGATGCAGATATCCAGATTGATGCAGGACAAGATGTATTTCTTTGTGATGTTAGTTCGTTACCTGTAACAGCGACAGCGAATGCAGTTGAAGTAGGTATTGATGCTTTTCAAAAATGGACACAATTATTGGGGCCTTCATCAGTAACTTTTTCTGATTCAGAAGCATTGAATCCTACCTTGACATTTTATTCATATGGAAATTATTTTTTCAAAGTCCAAAATTTCTGGAGTGAAAATTGTGCTTCTCAGTCAGAAGATGTGGTTATGTTTGTGGTATCTCCACCCGCGCCACCCGCTTTTGCAGGAGAAGATCAAAATGCATGTGGAGGATCAGGAGTATTTACTTTAGACGCACTTGATTTAGGTGTTGGAGAAACTGGAAATTGGGTCGTATCTTCAACAACTGGTTCTACTGTGAATTTTGTTGACGAAAGTGATCCAAATACTCAAGTAACTATTGATGGAACAGGCATCATTAACCTTAAATGGCAAACCTTTAATGAAAATTCGACATGTTCCCCAAATCAGGATATCATGGAAATTTATTACTTTGATGTACCAAGTGTTCAAAGTGATGTTAGCCTTTGTGGTGTTTCAAACATTTCCATTTCAGGTGAAGATTTTTCGGATTTAGTTGGTATTACTTCTTCATGGAGTCATAGTGGTCCAGGAACACCTACTATACTAAGCCCAGCATCATCATTTTCAAACGTTACCAATTTAGTTCCTGGTATACATACATTTACTTATGAGATTACAGATGGATCGTGTACACAAAATAATTCTTTTACGGTAACTATCGATGAATTTATTCAGGCTGATGCTGGACCTGATCAAACTTTTTGTGGTGGAGAAACCATTAGCTTAACAGGTAATGTGCCTTCTTCTGGTAGTGTAGAATGGAAATTGTTTAGTGGTACAAATTCTGGATCTTTTTCAGGATCATTTACAAACACAGCCACTTATGGTCCGATAATGGCAGATTCATCTTATATTTTTAGTTATTCAATTACTAATGGAACATGTGTTAGTACAGACATGGTTTTTGTTCATGTTTTAGAAGAGTCTATTACATCATTCTCTGTTATTGACGCTACTTGTGCTTTATCAACGGGTTCAATTGATTTAATAGTAGAAGGAGGAAATATTCCACCTTTATCTTACCTCTGGAGTACTGGGGCAACTACAGAAGATCTAACCAATGTTTCGGGAGGTTTATATGCTGTTACGGTTAGTCATCCTTCAGGTTGTAGTATAGAAACTATCGCACCCGTTGAATCTACAGATGGACCTATTATTAATAATTTTGATGATCAAAATATTTGTGGAATTGCACCAGTTACGTTCAGTCCTCTAATATCTGGCGGGAGCGGTGCTCCTTATTCTTATGTATGGTCTACTGGAGAAACTACATCAACGATATCAATTTCAGCAACAGAAAATATGATTTTAGGGCTTGAAGTAACAGACAACAGTGGATGTACTACAGCTAAAACTATAGCGCTTACTGTTCGTAAAAATCCAGATATTTCTTTACCTGACTTTTATTTAAATTGTTCAGGAACAGGAGTTGAACTTACCCCAAGTGTTAGTCCAGAAATATGGAATTTAGTTTATGAAGAAGGGTTTGAAGACAATTCATATGGATGGGTAAATGATGTCGCTACTAATGCTTACAATTGGTATCCAACAACAGGGTTATCATCTAACAGCAATAGCGCTGGGGCTACCACTAATATTGAAGGAAATAAACATCTTTATGTTTCATCAAGAAGTCCTTATGGAAACAGAAGTGGTACAATTAATTCAGTAAATATAGACTTAAGTACTACTACTACACCTTATGTGATTTTTTATTATACTTTATATCCAGGTACTGGATCTTATATAACAGGAACACTTGATTTTGAAGTTAGTGTAGACGGTAGTAATTGGACTAATATTTGGACAAAAAGCGGGAACCAAGGTCCTATGTGGAAAGAAGCAGTTATAGATATTAGTGCTTATGCAGGAAGTTCTACATTTTATGGACGCTTTACTTATACAGATGCAAATACTTTCTCGAATGCAATAATAGATCATTTTAGAGTAGGAGATCCAACCTATAGTTTTGAATGGAGCACAGGTAGTACCGCTAGAAATATAAGTGTAAATCCAGCTTCAAATACTACTTATACAGTAACCGTTACAGATGGGTTTGGTTGTCCAGAGATTGTATCGACTGAAGTGGTGAACGATTGTATTATTGATATTGGAGATTATGTTTGGGAAGATACAAGTAATGATGGAATCCAAGATATTGGTGAATCAGGAATCAATGGAATCCCAATTCATTTATATGAAGATTTTGATGGTGATTTAGTTCCCGATGGTGCCGCTATTCAAACTACTATAACTACCGCGAATGGAGGAATTGATGGTTATTATGAATTTACAAATTTAGATATTAGTGGAGGAGATTATCGATGGATCATAGAAGTTGATCTTCCTTTCGGAACTCCCTATACATACGTACCTACATTTGCTGGAAATGACCAAAATGTTGATAGTGATCTTATTCCAAATTTAAATTATATCATTGCAGAAACCGCAGTAGATGATTTTTCTTTTGATGCAGGACTATATAAACTATCCTCTATAAGTGATTTTGTTTGGCTTGATGATGGTGATGGAATTCAAGAAAATGGAGAATCTGGTGTGTCTGGAGTAGTGGTTCGATTATTAGATAACTTAAAACAACCAATAAAACAGACGGTTACAGATGCTTATGGACATTATAAATTTGATCGGTTAAATGCAGGAGATTATTATGTGGAGTTCTTTGCTCCTGTAAACTATGTTTTTGCTCCCCAAGCAAGTGGAGCGAATGAGGTAGATAGTGATGTAAACATTTATTCTGGGCAATCTAATGTAATTAATCTTCTTTCAGGAGAAGATTATATTGATGCAGATGCAGGACTGGTATTTAAAGCGGAAATTAATAAAGCAGCTATTGGAGATTATGTTTGGTTAGATACCAATTTAAATGGTTTACAAGATCCGAGTGAAGGTGGGGTTGCGAATATTACGGTAAGTTTATATGATATTTCAGGAGATTTAATATCTTCTACTATAACAAATGAAAGAGGATTCTACATTTTTGATGATATAGAACCTGGGACTTACACCGTTGGATTTAGCTTGCCTTCAGGATACCAATTTACAATGGATCACCAAGGTTCCTCTGATTTAGATAGTGATGTAATGCCTGCAATCACAGCAGGAGATTTAGGAAACAGAACGGAAAATATCGTTGTAGCAGCAGGAGAATATAAAGATGGAATAGACGCAGGTATTATTCCTGTAGGATCAAGTTTAGGTAGTCTAGGAGACTTTGTCTTTTATGATAATAATCGAGATGGATTACAAAATCCAAATGAAATGGGAGTAGCTGGAGTTAGGGTGATACTTTATGCTGCTGATGGGATAACTAAACTTGCTACACAAGAGACAGATGGGTTAGGATTCTACCAGTTTAATGGTTTAAGTGCTGGAAATTATTTTGTAAAATTTGACCCAATTTCATTTCCAATAAATTATGTATTGACGAATCCAAATATGGGAACCGATTTTGCTATAGATAGTGATCCAGATATCTCTACCGGTTTAACACTTGTAGCAGAAGTGGTGCCTGGATATCATTTTATGACTTTAGATGCTGGGCTTTATAATTCTACAACTACCACAGCAACGACAGCTAGTGTAGGAGATTTTGTTTGGTATGATAACAATTTAAATGATAAACATGATATGACGGAACTTGGTGTCCCTGGTGTAATGGTAGAACTTTATGATAATTTAGATAATTTGGTTGCAAGAACACTAACCAATTCTAATGGATATTATAAATTTTATGATATCACTCCAGGAGATTATTATGTTACCTTTAATAATATTCCCGAAGGATATACATTCTTCCCAATAAGGGGAGATAATTATGCAAATAGTTTTGGACAAACCACCGTATTTACTGTTAATGGAGGAGATAATTATTCGATGGCTGATGCTGGAATTCAACCAGGGGTAGACCCAACAGGAACTGCTACTATCGGAGATCAAGTATTCTACGACAAAAATAATAATGGAATCAAAGATAATGGAGAATTAGGCGTGTCTAATATAAAGGTGCACCTTTTAGATGACCAAGGAAATCCTTTTGATATTGATCCAAATACTTCTGGAATACAACCTTTAATCGTTTTGACAAATGACTTTGGCTCTTATTTATTTACAGGATTACCTTCAGGAAAATATATAGTAGAATTTGATCCATCGTCTTTACCTGCCAATTATAATTTCTCTGCTAAACATATTGGAATAGATGGAACAATTGATAGTGACGCAGATCCAATTTCTGGTAAATCAGATGTCATTACTTTAATGAAAGGTCAAGATAATTTAGAAATTGATGCAGGAATATATAATCCTTCTACAGGGGCATCGCTTGGAGATTTTGTGTTCTTTGATGCAGATAACAATGGATATGCCACATCGAGTGAAAAAGGAGTGCGAGGTGTTCGAGTTACCTTGTATAATACTAAAGATGAAGTAATAGGAATTACCACTACCAATTTTGATGGAAAATATATTTTTACAGATCTTGATGCAGGAGATTATTATGTAGAATTTAGTGATTATCCTGAAGGAATGTCTTTTACTAATCAAGTAATATATAGTACTGCTGGAAGTGACCCTGATCCACTAACTGGATTAACCAATGTTTTTTCTATTAGTGCAGGACAAAATAAAACAGATGTGGATGCTGGACTTATATCAACACGTGCCATTCTAGGAAATTATATCTGGTTAGATGAGGACAAAGATGGTGTGCAAGATTTTATTGAGCGTTCTATTGCTGGTGTAACAGTCAACCTTTTTGATAGTAATGCAGATTTAGTAGCGAGTGCAATTACTGATGCAAATGGAAACTATCTTTTTCCTAATTTATTGCCTGATGATTATACCATTCAACTAGCCACCTTACCCATTGGATCAAAATATACAAGTGATACACATTTTGCAGAGGCTTCTAATAGTGATATAAATCCAGTAACAGGTATATCAGAAACAGTAACACTAATAGCAAATCAAATTTATTTTGATCTAGATGGAGGTATATATGTACCCGCATTGGGGAGCATAAGTAATTTCGTTTGGGCTGATAAGGATAGCGACGGTATTCAAGATCTTGAAGAGCCAGGTGTGCCTGGAGTAACGGTCACTTTGTATAATAATGCTACAGGAGAAATTGTGGGTACAGCAATTACAGATGGAAATGGTAATTACCTATTTGATCATGTACCAGAGGGAACTTATTATTTAATCTTTTCTGCTATACCGCCTACGTCATCTTTTACTATTAAAGATGCTGGATTAGATGGAGAGGATAGTGATGTGAATGCCGCGACAGGACAAACAGATGTATTTTCAATTGAAGAAGGTGAGTTTGATGTTACCTTAGATGTAGGTATTGTAGATGTCTTACTTCCTATAGAAATGCTTTATTTTGAAAGTTATATTGAAGATTGTATAATTACATTAAATTGGGCTACCGCTTCGGAAGTGAAAAATGATTATTTCATTATAGAACGAAAAGTTAATGAGAATGATTGGGTAGAAATTGGTCGTGTAGATGGAAATGGAACGACTAATGAAACTAATTATTATGAATTTAATGATTCTGCTAGTGGAGAAGCATGGTTATATTATCGATTAGTTCAAGTTGATTTTGATGGAAAAAATACGATCTCGGAGATTCAAAGTCTCACCAATCCTTGTGCAACAAATTTGAATAATATTAAAATTTATCCAAATCCAGTTGCAAATGAATCGATAAATTTAATAATGAATTTTACTAGTATTCAAGGAAAGACAACGATTACTGTTTTTGATAATTTAGGTCGAAAATTAATTGAACGTTTAGAAAATGTGACTACAGAATTTAATCATTTAATTATAGAAACCAATACATTATCCGCGGGAGTTTATTATATCCAAGTAGAAGCAGGGGATAAAACATGGCAACAAAAAGTGGTTAAACTAAAGTAATAATTTTGTGCGAATAAAAAGTTTTTATAACAAGGCTGTCTCTCATAAAGAGGCGGCCTTGTTTGTGTTATATAGCTTTGGAAAGTGAAGAAAATTTCGTGTTTTCTCTTATGAAAAAACCAAATTTCAAACGCT
>JAHDCJ010000136.1:0-4467 GCA_020629935.1 Saprospiraceae bacterium
TTGCAGCATGTGGTAAAATAGATATGTGATAGAAATCGGTACTCACTTGTTTTTTATTAGTTAGTGGCACTAATCAACCGATTATTACACTTTTTTCAAAAAAAATAATTTGCAGTCCTTATTTCTATTTAAAAAAATAGATTAATGAGCAACTTTATAATTTCAAACCCAACAAATAAGAGACTTCCAACATTTCATCTAAATTCGCTTCTCCTTGATTGGTTAAAATGATTGCTCCTACTTTCGTACTCGGATTAAAAGCCATAATCGTAGCGACTCCTTGTTCTCCTCCATCGTGCCCCCATAGATTATGGGTACGATTCATAATAAATAAATGTAAGCCGACCTCATTGTCAATCGAAGGAATTTGCGGAGTAATCATCTCCGCTATCGTCGTGGCTTGGAGCAATTGATAACCATTGGCCATTCCTTCTTGCGTAAACGCACCTAATAATATAAATAAATCCCTAGCAGTAGAACGAAGTCCTCCATTCGGATAGTCCGTAAATGTATAATGAGGGAGCGCATTATACGATCGACTTTTATATTCATAAGGTTGAACTATGGTTTGTGTAATCTCATCTAATCGCCAAAAAGAATCATTCATGCCAAGCGGACTAAAGATATTTTGTTTACAATAAGTATTAAAATCGATCTCAGCAATTTGTTCTACCAATAAAGCAATTAAGGCATTACCTACATTCGAATATTCATGTTCACTACCTGGAGCAAAGCTGTAAAAATGGTCTACCTCATCATAAAGATTGCCGCTTGGACTCAGATAATTTTCCAAAAAATCGCCCAAGGCCGTAGGGCTATCTTCTCCATAATAATATTCATTATCTAATGCACTTCCATCTGCAATTCCAGCGGTATGGGTTAAGAGCATTCGAAAGGTAATGGCTTGGCTAAAATCTGGAATACTTACATCAAATGAAAGGTAATCATTGATCGGATCATCCAAGGAAAATTCACCCGCTTCATATAATTGTAACAAAGCAGTAGCGGTAATCACTTTGGAAATCGAAGCGAGTAAAAATAAATGATCGCTTTCCAAAGCCACGTTATTTTCAATATGTGATTGACCTAAATATTTTTCATACAATACCGTTTGCTCTTCAAAAAGAAGAATAGATAAAGCTGGAATCTTTTGATCTTCCATCTCTTCAGTCAAATAGACTTCAAGATCTGCAGTATTATTGATTTCAATGCTCGTCTTTTTACATGCTCCACAAAGCATTAGAATCCATATTAACAAAGCCAGATTGAACGTAAGTCTATTCATTATTATTTTTTTTACTTAAAAAATGATGCTTAAAGGTAAATCTAAATTCTGCCAAATTACAATATAGATTTTTTCAATATATCCATGTTTTATTTCAATTACATTTTTGACATATTAAAGCTTATATTCACGAAAAATTTAATCAAAACTATGGATAATAAAGACAACAAAAATCCATTAGGAGGCAAATGTCCTTTTATGGGTGGTCAAATCAAAAAAAGCGCAGGTGGCGGAATCACTAACCGTGATTGGTGGCCTAACCAATTAAAAGTAAATATTCTTCGTCAACATTCTTCTCTTTCAAATCCAATGGGAGAAGATTTCAACTATGCAGAAGAATTTAAAAGTTTAGATCTTGCAGCTTTGAAAAATGACATTAACGAATTAATGACCAATTCTCAAGATTGGTGGCCAGCGGATTATGGTCATTATGGTCCTTTCTTTATTCGTATGGCATGGCACAGTGCAGGTACTTATCGTATTGCAGATGGCCGTGGAGGCGGAGGTGCTGGAATGCAACGTTTTGCCCCATTAAACAGTTGGCCAGATAATGGTAATTTAGATAAAGCACGTTTATTACTTTGGCCTGTAAAACAAAAATACGGAAGAAAAATTTCTTGGGCTGACCTTATGATTCTTGCAGGTAACTGCGCATTAGAATCTATGGGTTTTGAAACCTTTGGCTTCGCTGGAGGAAGAGCGGATGTTTGGGAACCAGGAGAAGAAGTTTATTGGGGTACAGAAACCGAATGGTTAGGCGATAAGCGATATTCTGGTGATCGAGATTTAGAACATACTTTAGGTGCGGTACAAATGGGTTTAATTTATGTAAATCCAGAAGGACCAAACGGAAATCCTGATCCATTGGCTGCAGCCAAAGATATTCGAGAAACCTTTGGCCGTATGGCAATGAATGATGAAGAAACGGTCGCTCTTATTGCTGGTGGACATACCTTTGGTAAAACACATGGTGCCGCTGATCCAGACAAGTACGTAGGAAGAGAACCCGAAGCAGCAGGTATTGAAGCACAAAGTATGGGTTGGAAAAACAGCTTCAACACAGGTAAAGGAGTAGATACCATTACTAGTGGTTTAGAAGGCGCTTGGACAACCACACCTACAAAATGGAGTAATAATTTCTTCGATAATCTTTTTGGGTTTGAATGGGAATTAACGAAAAGCCCAGCAGGTGCTCACCAATGGAAACCGGTAAATGGAGGTGGCGCAGGAACCGTTCCTGATGCACACGATCCTTCAAGAAGTCATGCTCCAATGATGCTTACTACAGATTTAGCTTTACGAATGGATCCAATCTATGGACCTATTTCAAAACGTTTCCACGAAAATCCAGATCAATTTGCAGATGCTTTTGCTAGAGCTTGGTTTAAATTAACACATAGAGATATGGGTCCACGTGCTCGTTACCTTGGACCTGAAGTTCCTGCGGAAGTGCTTATTTGGCAAGATCCTATTCCTGCCACTACGCATGATTTAGTCAACGATCAAGACGTAGCTTCATTGAAATCTACGATTCTCGCTTCTGGACTTTCTGTTTCTCAATTGGTTGCTACCGCTTGGGCGAGTGCTTCTACTTTCCGAGGATCAGACAAACGTGGAGGAGCTAATGGTGCACGCGTTCGATTAGCACCGCAAAAAGATTGGGCTGTAAATAACCCTGATCAATTAGCGAAAGTATTAAATACATTAGAAGGAATTCAAAAAGATTTTAATGCCGCACAAGCGGGGAATAAAGCCATTTCTTTAGCCGATATGATCGTGCTTGCAGGATGTGCAGGTGTAGAACAAGCAGCTAAAGATGCAGGACACACGGTAAACGTTCCGTTTACTCCTGGAAGAGGGGATGCTACACAAGAGCAAACAGATGTAGATTCATTCGCTGTGCTAGAACCTATTGCAGATGGTTTCCGAAATTACTTAAAATCGAAGCATCCTGTTTCTGCGGAAGAAATGTTAATCGATCGAGCACAGTTAATGAATTTAACCGCTCCTGAACTTACTGTTTTAGTTGGAGGAATGCGCGTATTGAATACTAATTTTGATCAATCTTCACATGGGGTATTTACGAAGCAAGCGGGTAAATTGACCAATGATTTCTTTGTCAACTTATTAGATCTTGGCACCACTTGGTCTGCCACTTCAGACGATCAGGAAGTCTTTGAAGGACGGAATAGAAAGACAGGTGAAGTCTTATGGACAGGTAGCCGAGTAGATTTAATCTTTGGGTCTAACTCTGAACTTAGAGCCGTAGCAGAAGTCTATGGTTGTACAGACGGACAAGAACGATTTGTCAATGATTTTGTAGCCGCTTGGGCGAAAGTTATGGACTTAGATCGTTTTTAGATTTAGGATAAATAAACAACTATATTATAATAAAAATGGTGATCTAAATTTAGGTCACCATTTTTATTTTCTCCAAAATATAATCTAATTTAATTTAAAGTCATGGACTTCTTTCACTTCCCCTGCTAATAAAGAATCAAGTGATATTTGACCAATGCGCACTCGAACTAATCGCAAGGTGGGAAAACCTACAGCCGCTGTCATTTTGCGCACTTGTCGAAATTTCCCTTCTGTAATTGTTATAGAAACCCAACTGGTTGGCCCATGTCGTTCATCTCTGATTTTCTTTGCTCTAGGTTCAAGATTTGGTGCAGGATCCATACGATGGGCTTGACAAGGCCAAGTTTGATATTTTTCCTTTCTTGTAATAATTTCCACACCACGTTTAAGTTTTTCAATAGCTTCCTTTGTGATGACGCCATCTACTTGTACATAATATTCTTTTTCCACTTTTTTGCTTCGAACTTCAAAACTGGTTTTTCCATCGGTTGTTAAAAAAAGTAAACCTTCAGAATCTTGATCTAATCGCCCCACCGCCATTGTACCTTTTGGAAAATCATACAGTTCACCTAGTAGTTTTCTATTTTTTCGAAGATGCTCATTGTATACAAATTGACATAGATAACCATAGGGTTTGTACAAAATAAAATGACGATGCGTTTTCATTAAGGCGAAGTTAATGAATCGTAGAAAGAATAACATCTTGTTTGAAAAAAATGAAAAAAAATTAGGTCATTTCATTTTTTATTTTCAATATTGTAGGCACAGATGAGACAACACAGCTTAAATATTATTTCTATTATTATCATTATTGTAATTAA
>JAHDCJ010000136.1:4567-12339 GCA_020629935.1 Saprospiraceae bacterium
AGATGAGACAACACAGCTTAAATATTATTTCTATTATTATCATTATTGTAATTAATACACAATAGCATAGGAATGGTATTCTAAAAATAAAAACAAAAAAAGCCTTCCATAATCGGAAGGCTTTTTTTGTTTTAGGAAGTACTGCAATTTCATTTTGGCATAAACGAATGCTTCTACCTTGCATCTTTTTTACTCATCGCACGTTACAAAATATTAAACCTTTGATAAAATGAAACTCAATAAATTTAGTAAAACAGTTACCCAAGATCCTACTCAACCAGCGGCACAAGCCATGCTCCATGCTATTGGTTTAACTAAAGAAGATTTTGAAAATCCTATTATAGGAATAGCTAGCACAGGTTATGAGGGAAATCCTTGCAACATGCATCTTAATGAGCTTGCTCAACTTGTAAAAGAAGGTACCAAGCAAGCAGGTATTACTGGATTAGTTTTTAATACGATTGGAGTTAGTGATGGGATTTCTATGGGCACGCCCGGTATGCGGTACTCGCTTCCCTCACGAGACATCATCGCGGATTCTATGGAAACTGTTGTTCAAGCAATGAGCTATGATGGCTTGATCACCGTAGTAGGATGCGACAAGAATATGCCCGGTGCTTTGCTTGCGATGATTCGATTAAACAGACCTTCCATTTTAGTTTATGGAGGAACGATTGCTTCTGGATGTCATAATGGTAAAAAATTAGATATTGTTTCTGCATTTGAAGCTTGGGGAAGTAAAGTAGCTGGTACAATGGAAGAATCCGAGTATCAACATATTGTAGAAAAAGCTTGTCCTGGAGCTGGAGCTTGTGGAGGCATGTATACCGCAAACACAATGGCCTCTGCTATTGAAGCCTTAGGAATGGCTTTACCATTTAACTCCTCTAACCCTGCGATTAGTGTAGACAAAAAACAAGCGGTGGTACAAGCAGGAGAAAAGATAAGACTGCTTTTAGAAAAAGATATTAAACCTTCAGATATCATCTCTCGAAAGTCCTTAGAAAATGCGATTCGGTTAGTCACCGTTTTAGGTGGATCTACCAATGCGGTATTGCATTTTCTAGCCATAGCAAGAGCTGCACAAATTGATTTTACTTTAGAAGATTTCCAACGAATTAGCGATACCACTCCATTATTAGCCGACTTAAAACCTAGTGGAAAATATCTTATGGAAGATGTCCATGCGATTGGAGGAATTCCTGCGGTAATGAAATATTTACTAGAGAAAGAATTATTACATGGTGATTGTTTAACCGTAACAGGAAAAACGATTGCTGAAAATCTAGCCACGATAGATTCCTTAAAAGAAGGACAAGAAGTCATCAAACCCATAGAAGCACCGATAAAAAAATCGGGTCATTTACGCATGCTTTATGGCAATCTTGCTAGCGAAGGAAGTGTAGCTAAAATTACCGGGAAAGAAGGATTACGGTTTTCTGGTAAAGCAAAAGTTTTTGATAGTGAGTTTGAAGCGAACGATGGCATTCGAGCGGGTAATGTAGAAAAAGGTGAGGTAATTGTAATTCGTTATGAAGGCCCTAAAGGAGGACCCGGCATGCCCGAAATGCTAAAACCTACTGCGGCCATTATGGGAGCAGGCTTAGGAAAAGACGTCGCCTTAATAACCGATGGTCGATTCTCTGGAGGGACGCATGGTTTTGTGGTCGGTCATATTACGCCTGAAGCACAAGAAGGAGGTATGATTGCATTGATCAAAAATGGAGATATCATTACTATTGATGCAGAAAAGAATAGCATCCAATTAGAAATTACAGAAGAAGAAATCAAAATGAGAAAAGCGAAATGGGTTGCTCCAGATTTAAAGTTTAAACGTGGAGTACTTTATAAATATGCCAAAACAGTTTCCTCCGCATCAAAAGGATGTGTAACGGATGAATTTTAACTATAAAACGAATTAGCAATTATGAATACGAAAAGTAAAAATACCGCCCCTCAAATCCAAAGTCAACGTATGACAGGAAGCGAAGCTGTAATGCACTGTTTACTAGCTGAGGGCGTTGACATTCTTTATGGCTATCCGGGTGGAGCAATCATGCCTATATATGATGAGTTGTATAAATATCAAGATCAAATTCAACATGTATTAACACGGCATGAACAAGGTGCAACTCATGCCGCACAAGGCTATGCTCGAATCTCTGGCAAGGTAGGTGTAGCACTTGCTACTTCGGGTCCAGGAGCAACCAATTTAATCACTGGAATTGCAGACGCTCAAATTGATTCTACTCCCATGGTTTGTATTACGGGACAAGTAGCTTCTCATTTATTAGGAAGCGATGCTTTTCAAGAAACAGACATTGTGGGTATTTCTACCCCTGTAACAAAATGGAATCATCAAATCACGAAAGCATCTGAAATTCCTTCGGTTTTGGCCAAAGCATTTTATATCGCTAAAAGCGGTCGACCAGGGCCCGTATTAATTGATATTACCAAAGATGCCCAATTTGAAGAATTTGATTTTAAATACGAAAAATGTAAAGGAATCAGAAGTTATATTCCCGTTCCAAAATCGGAAGCAGGTAGTGTGGAAAAGGCCGCCGCATTGATTAATGCCGCCAAAAAGCCCATGATTATTTGGGGACAAGGCGTGGTATTGGGAGAAGCAGAATTCGAGTTACAAGCCGTAATGGAAAAAGCAGGCATACCTGCGGCATGGACTATCTTAGGAGCCTCTGCAATTCCTACGTCGCATCCATTAAATATTGGGATGGTGGGTATGCATGGAAATTATGCGCCTAATAAATTAACCAATGAATGCGATGTTCTTATTGCGATAGGAATGCGTTTTGACGATCGGGTCACTGGTGATTTAAGTCGTTATGCCAAACAGGCTAAAATTATTCACTTTGAAATTGATCCCGCTGAAGTAGATAAAAATGTAAAAACCACGGTAGCAGTTCTTGGAGATGCGAAGACTAAACTTACAGAGTTATTACCTTTATTAAATAAAAATGAGCATCCGAAATGGCATCAACAATTTAAAGATTTATATGAAATAGAATATGAAAAAGTCATTAAAAAAGATCTACATCCTACCAAGCAAGGATTAACGATGGGTGAAGTATTGAAAGAAATCAATAAGCAAAGTAATGGGAATGCTGCTATCGTAAGTGATGTCGGTCAACACCAAATGATTGCTTGTCGATATGCTCAATTTAATCAAACCAAAAGCAATATTACTTCTGGAGGATTAGGGACTATGGGATTTGCTTTGCCCGCGGCTATTGGGGCAAAAATGGCAGCTCCTGATCGAGACGTAGTCGCTATTATTGGTGATGGAGGTTATCAAATGACGATACAAGAATTGGGTACTATTTTCCAAACTAAAGTCCCAGTAAAAATTGTGGTTTTGAATAATGATTTTCTAGGGATGGTTCGCCAATGGCAAGAATTATTTTTTGATCGAAGATATGCTTCTACCGAAATTAAAAATCCTGATTTTGTAGCTATTGCCAAAGGTTATGCAATTGAAGCCAAAAAAGTAAGTCAACGAGCAGATTTAGCTGATGCCGTTGCTGAAATGATGGCACATAAAGAAGCCTATTTTTTAGAAGTCTCTGTAGAAAAAGAAGGTAATGTTTTTCCTATGATTCCTACAGGTGCTTCGGTTTCTGAAGTACGCCTAGAGTAAGTACTCACATACTTAACTAAATCGTCAAAATTTTAAAATTTAAAAAAATGGATCAAAATCAAACATATACGGTATCAATTTATACGGAAAATAATATTGGATTACTCAATAGAATTTCTGCAATTTTTCAACGTAGGCACATCAACATCGAAAGTATTAATTCTTCGGTTTCGGAAATTACAGGTGTCTCTCGTTGGACGATTGTAGTCAAGGTAAGTGAAATTCAGATTCGGAAAATAATTGGTCAGATTGAAAAGCAAGTGGAAGTTATTAAAGCCTACTATCACACGGATGATGAAATCATTTATCAAGAATCTTGTTTATTCAAAATCAAAGCGAGCCTATTGCTTGAAGAAGTTCAAATTCAAGATATTATTCGAGATACGAATGCACGAATTGTAACGGTCAACAGAGAGTTTTTTGTCTTAGAAAAATCAGGCAAACGAGTAGATATTGAAGAATTATATCAACAATTAAGTGGTTTTGGCATTATGCAATTTATTCGATCTGGACGCATTGGCATTTCAAAAAAACCAATGGAAATTAGCAAATTACTGGCTTCATTTCACGAGGCAAAATAAAACCAAATCTTCTCCTTTTTTAGAAAAAATAAAAAAATGAAAAATTACTTTAATACCTTATCTCTAAGAAGACAACTCGAACAATTAGGAAAATGTCGCTTTATGGAAGCCGACGAATTTGAAGATGGTGTGCTTCTTTTAAAAGATAAAAAAATAGTTATCATTGGTTGTGGTGCACAAGGTCTAAACCAAGGTTTGAACATGCGAGATTCGGGTTTGAACATTACTTATGCTTTAAGAGCATCTGCCATAAAAGAACAAAGACCTTCTTTCAAAAATGCGACAGAAAACGGTTTCGAGGTTGGCACATATGATGAAGTCATTCCAATCGCAGATTTAGTATTAAATCTCACCCCCGACAAACAACATACTTCCGTGATCCAAGCGGTAATGCCTTTAATGAAAAAAGGAGCCACATTATCTTATTCTCATGGTTTTAATATTGTAGAAGAAGGAATGCAAATTCGAGAAGATCTTACGGTAATTATGGTGGCGCCTAAATGTCCTGGAACAGAAGTTCGAGAAGAATACAAACGAGGATTTGGAGTTCCTACATTGATTGCGGTGCATCCAGAAAATGATCCAGAAGGCAAAGGTTTATCTCAAGCAAAAGCCTATGCGGCTGCCACAGGAGGACATCGAGCGGGCGTATTAGAATCTTCCTTTGTTGCTGAAGTAAAATCAGATCTGATGGGCGAACAAACCATTCTTTGTGGAGTACTTCAAACAGGCGCGATTCTTTCTTTTGATAAAATGGTAGCAGAAGGAATTGCTCCTGGTTACGCCGCAAAATTAATTCAATACGGTTGGGAGACGATAACCGAAGCTTTAAAACATGGAGGCATAACCCATATGATGGATCGTTTATCGAATCCAGCAAAAATAAAAGCCTTTCATTTAGCAGAAGAACTAAAGGATATTATGCGGCCATTATTTCATAAACATATGGACGAAATCATGTCTGGTCATTTTTCTAAAACCATGATGGAAGATTGGGCCAATGATGATCAAAACCTATTGGCTTGGCGAGCAGCGACAGGTGAAACGGCATTTGAAAAAACAGCGGCTACTACACAAGAAATTCCAGAACAAGAATACTTTGATCATGGTACTTTACTTGTTGCCTTTGTAAGAGCTGGTGTAGAATTAGCTTTTGAAATAATGACTGAATCGGGTATAGTAGAAGAATCTGCTTATTATGAATCGTTGCATGAAGCTCCTTTAATTGCCAATACGATTGCTAGAAAAAAATTGTTTGAAATGAATCGGATCATTTCAGACACCGCAGAATATGGTTGCTATTTATTTGATCACGCTTGTAAACCATTGCTTGCTGATTTTATGAAAAATATAAGTACAGATGTAATTGGTCAATCTTATGCTTCATCTAATCAAGTCAACAACCAAGAACTTATTGCGGTGAATAAAGCGATTCGAAATCATCCTGTTGAAAAAATAGGTGCACAATTGAGAGCTTCTATGACTGCAATGAAAAATTTATAATATTTACAGTTCCCAATTCATTTATGAAAAAAGAAGACTCATATTTTCCTAAATTAAAAGCGATTCGCAAAGCAGCTAAAAACTTGAAAGGCATTGCTCGGATCACTCCTTTGATAAGAAACAACACCTATTCAACAAACTATGAAGCGGATGTTTTTTTTAAAAGAGAGGATTTACAACAAGTCCGATCTTATAAAATAAGAGGTGCTTATAATAAGATAAGTAGTCTCTCTGCAAAACAAAAAAAGAATGGAATTATTTGTGCCAGTGCAGGTAATCACGCACAAGGAGTAGCCTTTACTTGTAATAAACTTCAAATAAACGGGACGATCTATATGCCGAGTCCTACACCTAAACAAAAAATTGCACAAGTAAAAATGTTTGGTGGCGCCTTTGTCAAAATTATATTAACTGGGGATACTTTTGATGATTCTTACCAAGTAGCTAAAACCACTTGCAATCAATTAAAACAAACCTTTATCCACCCTTTTGATGATAAAAAAATAATAGAAGGACAAGCTACCGTTGGGCTGGAAATTTTAAACCAAGCGACCTCCCCTATTGACTATTTAATATTACCCGTAGGCGGAGGAGGCTTGGCTTCAGGGATCTCAAGTTTATTTAAAATACAATCTCCCAAAACAAAAATCATTGGTGTGGAACCCCAAGGTGCTCCTTCGATGAAAACTGCTTTTGCAAAGGATAAGCCGATTACCTTAGATCAAATTGAACGCTTTGTTGATGGCGCCGCAGTCAAACGAGTGGGGAATAAAACGTTTAAACTATGTAAAGAAAATTTGTATCGAATGATGACTGTTCCAGAAGGAGAAATTTGTCAGACGATGCTAGACTTGTATAATAAAGATGCTATTGTAGTAGAGCCCGCTGGAGCATTAAGCATTAGTGCTTTAGGTTTTTTAGCTGAAGAAATAAAAGGCAAAAATGTAGTTTGTATTGTCAGTGGAAGCAATAATGATATTATTCGAACCGCCGAAATTAAAGAACGGGCATTATTATATGCGAATTTAAAACATTATTTTATTGTACGATTTCCTCAACGCGCAGGAGCATTAAAAGAATTCATTAGCGATGTGCTTGGCCCCAATGATGATATTACTCATTTTCAATACTCTAAGAAACATAGTAAAGAAAGCGGTCCTGCGGTAGTAGGCATTGAATTAAAGAATAATGCAGATTTTTCTCCCCTAGTTTCCCGAATGAAGCGATTAGGTTTTTATGGCGATTATATCAATAATAAACCTGATTTATTTCAGTTTCTGATTTAAAATGAATTGACTTCCTCGCTTCATCGTTTAAAATATTAATTTAATCGAAAATAATAGCCAAGCTTTTCTTTTTAAAATAAAATGAGGAAAAGGAAAATGTTAAATGGAAGATAATCCAAATGACTTAAGGGCTTTTTTTTCGGTGATTATTGGCTTAATTTCAGGTGCTGGTGTGGTTTTATTGGGCTTGTTCTTAACTGCACTTTTCTCTTCTTACACTGCTCAAAAAAACTTTTTAATTGTCATTATTATTTTGAGTTTTGTGCTTGCTTTGCTTATTGCGAAAAGAGCTTTTGAACTAGGTATTTTAAATTTTCTCGCTGCATTAATTGCTACAAAAAAACTAGACTTTATCGTTCCTGAAAAAAATGCGGATGCTACTCTTTCTACAGCAGAAGAGTTTGTGCAATTATTTTCAAATGGTCAAATCAAAAGCGCAAAGGGTTTTATAAAAATTTGGGGTGATTGGAAACGAAGAACATTAGAAGAAGAAAATGAAATTAAAGACATCTTCTTTGAGGCTTCTTCTCAAACGTTAACGATTGGATTTTCAAAATTTAATGCTTCATTAACGATTATTGGACCGAGTAAAATATTAGCTTCGAAAACTTCGATAAGAATACAAAAAGCAAAAGAAATCAGATGGGAATGGAAAACGGGAAGAGTTAAGTCGCCCTATTTTTTTCACTATAAAAAAGAAGGAAGGAAAATCAAAACCAGCACGAATTGCCGATGGGATAATTGGAA
>JAHDCJ010000017.1:0-3339 GCA_020629935.1 Saprospiraceae bacterium
TGATTCATAATGGCTGCTCCATCAACTAACCAACCAATGGCTCCGATATCTGCCCATGTTAATGTTGGATAATTGAAGATAGAAGAATATTTGGCTCGACCATCATGCAATTGTTCAAATAATTCTGCGCGTTCTACGCCAAGTGTTTCGCAAGCGGAATATAGATATAACCCATGCCCTGCTTCGTCTTGTACTTTAGCGATTAGTCCTAATTTTCTGCGAAGTGAAGGCGCTCGGGAAATCCAATTTCCTTCAGGTAGCATTCCAACAATTTCAGAATGTGCATGTTGTGCAATTTGTCGAATCAATGTTTTCCGATATTTTTCGGGCATCCAATCTTTAGGTTCGATTTTGATTTCGGCATCAATTTTAGCTTGAAATCGAACTTCTGCTTCGTGTAGATTCATGGTTTGCATTTTTTTTAACGATAGCCTTAATTTACGTAAAATTATTAATAAAATAAGGGCTTTGCCCCTAAGATACGGTATTCTATCTTTTTAACACATTCTATAAGGAAATGTTTGTAAGAAGAATTAAAAAACGTCTTGATTTGGCTAATTTAAGACCAAAATTTAAAGTCCTAAAGATATCCAATATTGGATTATTTTTTCTTTGATGCAATTCGTTTTCGAATGCGACTAAGCGAAACGGGGGTGATACCGAGGATATTGGCAATATATTTATTGGGTACTCGGTTAACAATATCTGGATTTGACTCTACAAATTCGATGTATCGTTCTTCAGGATTTAGGAGCACAAAAGAATCTAGCCGTTGGTAAACTTCTTTTAACATATTATGAAAAATATATTTCCTATTGTCTCCTAATTTGGGATTTTTTGCAATGATTTCTTGTAATAGTTCATAATCAATTTCATAGGTTTCAGTAGGTTCTAATGTTTCGTAATAAAATCGTGAAGGTTCATTGAAAAGGACTGCATCTCGATTGGCTAAAATTTGGTTTTCCCAACGCAATCCGATGGTTATTTCATCTCCTTTTTCATTAATTAAAAAAATCCGAATTAAACCTTTTCGGATGAGGATGACTTCTTTTGAGATAGCTCCTTCTTTGATCAAATAAGTGGAAGCCTCATAAGATTTATTTTTTCCCGATTTGAAGAGAATTTGGACATCTTCTAAACTAAGATTTCGACCTAGTTTATAGAGCTGCTTTAATTTTTCAAAATTTATCATGTGATTGAAATTAACTGATGCGCACAATTCGATTTTTAAAATCATTCACTAAAATCTGAATTTGCAGCAAGGATAGCAATGGTATGCGCGGACCGCAGGGAGCACATAAGAATGGATAGCCTGGCCTGCGCCAAATCCCGCAGGGTTTGGTGAAGGGCTGCCCTAATTATTTTCTTAATCGTCGAAAGAAAGCAAGACCTTTTCCGTTCTAGGATGTGCTTGACAAGTCAAGATATAACCTGCTTCGATCTCGTCAGGTTCTAGTCCGTAGTTTACATCCATTTCCACTTGCCCTTCAAGCAATTTAGCTTTACAAGTGCAGCAAACACCTCCTTTGCAAGCGAATGGAAGATCTGCGCCTGTAGCTTTTTGAGCCGCATCTAAAATGGGTTCTCCGTTAGACGATAAACCAAAATCAAACTGATCTCCATCCATAATAATCGCTACTGTAGAATCGAATTTTGGTCCTTCATAGCTTTTTTCTTTCTTCTTCTTTCCAAGTTTACCAAGCGGAGAGGTGAAGAGTTCGAAATGAATTTTAGATTCTTCTACCCCTTTATTCATTAAGACTTCTTTTACGGCGAAGATCATTTCTTCAGGGCCGCAAATAAAGCAATGACTAATTTGTGGAGGGTCTAGAAAAAGGTCAATGAGTTGTGTTGTTTTCTCTTGATCTATTCGGCCTGCATATAAAGGCACTCCTAGATTTTCTCGACTCAAAATATGATGCACACTAAAGCGACCAAGGTATTTATTTTTTAGTGCTTCAATTTCTTCACGAAAGATGATGTGTTCAATATTTCGATTACCAAAGAAAAGGGTGAATGTACTTTTAGCTTCTGTTTGTAGTGTAGTTTTGATAATGGACAGCATAGGAGTAATTCCACTTCCTGCGGCAAAAGCTACATAATTATTTTCATTTTGGGGATCAAGAGGCGAGTAAAATTTACCCATTGGTTGCATAACCTCAAGGGAATCTCCCGCTTGAAGTTCTTGATTTGCATAGGTAGAAAAAAGTCCGCCTTCCACCCATTTGATGGCTACTGCTAATTTTTGATCGAGCGGGCTCGTACAAATAGAATACGATCTTCTCACGTCTTGGCCTTTAATTTCCTTTTTAAGGGTAAGATATTGGCCTTGTGTGAAATCAAATTTTGGCTTAAGCTCAGCAGGTAAGTCAAAGGTTACAGAAACGGTGTCAGGTGTTTCCTTATTCACTGTCTTTACCTTTAGTTTATAAAATTCTGGTTTTCCCATAGCCTTGCGAAATTAATGAAATAAACTTTTAGAACAAATTAAGTCTATCAATTTTGTCTAAGGTGATGAAAAAAAATTAAATATAATAAAAAAATTACTTTTCACTCACTACACAAAAGCCAATAAAATTAGCTACAAAAACAAAACACAAAGTGTTCATTATCAATAATAAATACAATTTAATGCCCAATAATTATATGACTTCATTTTCAAAATGTCCTTTTAAAATGAGTGATTTGACTGTAGATTTGTTATCAACAAAGGGAAAGAAACTTTAGCCCCAATTAATTAAAAGAATGCTTTAGTTAATTGGAAGAATTCCAAGCCTAATCACTTTTGATTTCTAATACGAGTAATGTAAAAAATTAGAAAAATATTGAATTATCGATTCAACATTTAATGGCATTGGTATGCTTTAGACAAAACGAATAGTCGTATTTCCTTCAATCTGATTTATTTCTTGGATAAAGGTCCAAGTTGATATAAAGAAGCTTTGTTAGAGGGTTGATGATAACAAGTCAACCGTGAGGCTCTGGCAGAGACTATTATTTATTTAATAGCTCATTTGTATGTTTCCATTCCCCTTTGTTCGCAAGAACAGGGGGAGTGGGTTTTTAACCGCTTCATTTAAATGGCCAAACTGACAATTGAGCCGTGAGGATTTAATTGAAGAAAAAAAATGTCAATAATCCCCTGTTTCAAAGGAATCAGGGGATTATTTTGTTTTACATCCCAACCTTTTCTTTGATTCTTTCGGAAACCAAATACTAGACTTGGATTTTGATTTTGTACAAGCTAAACAAATGAATGGAGATTATCTTTTGTCTGCTATACCCATTAGGCATCTTTCAAAGACAGGATTAGATTTTCTACAATCTTTTGAATCTAAC
>JAHDCJ010000017.1:3439-5507 GCA_020629935.1 Saprospiraceae bacterium
GAATTTGCACGAATGATTTGATCATCTACTTGAACTCCTACGTTATCTGCTGGAGAATCTTTAATTACTTCTTTGACCATAATTTGTTTTAAATTGAGTCCAGTAGCAATTAAAATCAGTCCACTTTTATCCTCTTTGATTTCTTGAGAATAAGCCTTGTTAGGGCGTAGGTACATCTTCGCTTTATGATAATCAATGATTAAAGTAAAACGCTTTAGGATTTCTCCTCCAATAAATCCTTGTCGAATATTTAGTCGAAGGCTGTCTTCCACATGCGTTAAGTCTTGTAGACTTGCAATGATATTACCAAATTCGTAATCTCCAAATTTAAGTCTTGGTACTCTTCTAAGGTAGCCTTCTAATGCTCCCCCTAAGCCATATCCTACGTTTCCTTTCACATAGTCTTTCTCAATTGTAATTTCTTTATTTTTATTGGGATGCAAAACAAAAGGAAGACTTGCTCCAGAATCGATCAATAAGGTAGGCTGGAAACTTGTGGTATCTTCCATTATCACGGTAGCGTTTTGCAAATAAGGTTTTCCATCAAAAATTCGAATTGGGATATCAGTGAATTGTTTTTTGGGCGGAATAAAATCTGATCGTTCATAGAAGGTCAATAGTTCTCGTTGGTAATCGATTTTTATTATAAAACGTTTAAATAACTCTGTGCCCAATATCCCATGTATGGGTTCTCCTATTAAATTTTCGAGTTGTAAATAATCTTCTTTGAGCACAATAATATTTTGATCTCTCATTTGCAACTTGGGTAATCCTAGTTGGATATGATGTGCAATTTGAGCTTCGAGTTCTATACTCCGATCCGCCCCATAAATCGTAACCTTTTTACCATATTTCACACGCATTAAGTCTGCAATTTCTTTGTGAGTCAAAATGGTATAACTCGCTCCTGTATCTAAAATAAATTTTAAGGATAGATTTTCATTAAACTTAACAGGAAGAACAATTAAATTATTTTTCAACTCAAAAGGTATGGTTACGGAAGATTTATTTTCTTCGATTTTAATGCCTAAAGGTTGAGCATTAATTTTTTGCAATGAGAAAAACCCACCTCCAAAGCACCCTAGAAATAAGGTGATGATTAAAGTTTTCTTTAAATTAAAATACGTATGGAAACTTTTTAATTTCAATGGACATTGTTTAAATTACCAACAAGTTAATCAAAAAATGAAAATAGTACTCATATCTGACACGCACGGCCAACATCAAGACTTAAAAATTCCTTCTGGTGATCTTCTTATTCATGCGGGAGATATTTCTAAAATGGGATATCCCAAACAAGTAAAAAAATTTGTAGACTGGTTTTCTGAATTGCCTTTTAAACATAAAGTTTTTATTGGAGGAAACCATGATTACATGCTAGAACGAGAACCCGAAAAGTTTGAGACATATCTCAACGATTCTATTATTTACCTCAACGACAGCCAAGTAGAAATTGATGGATTAAAAATTTGGGGTTCTCCAATAAGTCCTTGGTTTTACGATTGGGCTTTTAATCGAAAGCGAGGAAAAGATATCCGACAACATTGGGATTTAATTCCTTCTGACACCGATGTTTTAATCACACATGGCCCACCCAAAGGACAATTGGATCAAACCGTAAAGGAAGAAGATGTAGGTTGTTATGATTTGCTTGAAAAAGTATTGGAAGTCAAGCCTAAACTCCATGTTTTCGGACATATCCATGAAGCGTATGGACAACATGAATATGAAGGCATTCAATTTATCAATGCCAGTGTTTTAGATTTTAATTATCAGCTAGTGAACAAACCTATTGTGATGGAGTTGTAGTTCCTAAACTTACTCAATCTTCATTTTAAAATGTTAACTTTGGGTTTAGAAGTAATTAAAATTATTCTTTTATGCGACTTTATCATTTTTTATTTTTTCTATGTTTGCTTCCGTTTTGTTTAGCTTGTAATCAAATAGAAAAACCTACGACGCAAGAAAATGCTCCAAGCATTTCTTCTGTTCATGGCATTCAAATTTCAAAAGTATTATTAGAAGAAATCACGGAGTTAAGTGAAAAACCTTATCAACCTTTTGAGCG
>JAHDCJ010000017.1:5607-31168 GCA_020629935.1 Saprospiraceae bacterium
GATCAAGGATACGGAACAATGAATGCAATGATAAAAGACTATTCTGAAAATCGATATTTTTGGATGTGGTGGGATTAATGTGTAGCATTTAAAAATTAGAGAACATGAAAGTTGCGATAATAGGTGGTGGTGCGGCAGGTTTTTTTTCGGCTATTCAAGTAAAAGAAAACTATCCTCAAGCGCAAGTTATTCTTTTTGAAAAATCGAAAAAAGTATTGTCTAAGGTAAAAATATCTGGAGGGGGTCGTTGCAATGTAACCAATGGATGTCAACATATAAAAACATTAGCTTCTGCTTATCCGCGAGGAGAGAAAGTATTAAAAAAGGCATTTCGAATTTTTAGTACAAAGGATACGATGGAATGGTTTGAATCCAATGGGGTTCCATTACATATAGAAAGCGATGGTCGAGTTTTTCCAAAGTCAAATCAATCACAATCCATTATCGACTGTTTCTTTAGAAAAATTAATCAATTACGAATTGAAGTGCGTTTAGGTTGGGGAGTACAAAAAATTGAACCTAAAGAAGATTACATTACGCTTCATTTCAATAAAGATCATTCCAACTTAAGGTTCGACAAGGTCATCATTGCCACTGGGGGTTCTCCTAAAAAAGAAGGATTACAATGGCTAATAGATTTAGGCCATCGGATAGAGAATCCTGTTCCTTCCCTATTTACATTCAACATGCCCAAAGAAGCGATTACTCACTTAATGGGTGTAGTGGCTCCACATGCCCATGTACATATTCAAGGAAGTAAATTAAAAGCGGATGGTCCAGTATTGATTACTCATTGGGGGATGAGTGGGCCCGCGATTTTAAAGCTATCGGCCTTTGGTGCACGGTATTTACATAATTTAAACTATCAATTTAACGTACAAGTAAACTGGGTAAATATTCTTAATCAAACGATTGTTAAAGAAGCATTGGAAGGAATAGTAGCTGCCCATCCACAAAAGATTTTGTCCAATATAAAAGCCTTTGATTTACCCGAAAGATTATGGGTTTATCTTTTAGATCGAAGCGCGCTACCATTGCGTAAAAAATGGAATGAACTAGGTAAAAAAGGAATAAACAAACTAATTACTACCCTTACGAATGATGTTTATGCGGTACATGGAAAGACCACTTTTAAAGAAGAGTTTGTCACTTGCGGAGGGGTTTCTTTATTAGATATAGATACCCAAACTATGCAAAGTAAGGTATGTAAAAATGTTTATTTCACAGGAGAGGTTTTAGATATTGATGGGATTACGGGTGGCTATAATTTTCAGTCGGCTTGGACTACAGCCTACATTGCGGGTAAATTAGCTGATCATTAAAACGGAATCATGACAAAACAAGAAATAGAATATTTTATGATGGAAGCGGTGAAGGAAGGTAGAAGGGCACTGCCCCTTTGTTTACCTAATCCTCCAATTGGTTGTGTCATTGTAAAGGATGGAAAAATTATTGCGAGAGGGCATACGAATCCACCTGGCGAACATCATGCAGAGGCTATGGCATTAGCTCAAATTCCAGAAGAAGAGAATGACGTGATACTGTTTGTAACTTTAGAACCTTGTTCCTTTCATGGTAGAACTCCTTCTTGTGCTAAAGCAATTGTAGCACGTCAAGTTCAATCCGTATATATTGGAATTTTAGATCCGCATAGCAAAAATAATGGCGCAGGCTTAAATATTTTAAAAGAAGGAAAAATTGAATTCAAAATTGGCATTTTAGAGCAATTGATCACTAAAGAGCTCGATCCTTATTTATTAAAAGAATAGCGAATATAGGAGTGCAGTACCTATTTTAATTCATACGCATAAGTAAGTACTTACTTTCCATATAATCAATAATCTTTTGAGCAAAAATTGTGTTCGCTCGATGATTGGGATGATGATCTAAAGGTTGAAAATTATATATCTCATTAGTCAAATCTATAGAAACATCAAGTACATTAATTCCTAAAGAATGGAGTTGATCCAATACAAATTTAGTTTTAGGGGTTTGATCAATACCTGTAACTAACAATTCAAAGTTATGCTGTTTCGACCAATTAAAAATTTCTTTAATGATTTCTATACTTAACCTTTGATTCTCTTTTTCATTTTCTATTAAATTATTGTGCAGTTGTTCAAGACAATGGATAATTGCCAAGTAGCGGATAAAAGGCCATTCTTTATATTCGAGTTTCTTATAATCTACAAGCAGTTGATTAGTATAACTAATCGTTGGCCAATCTACACCGCCAAGTATTTTATTATTAAAATAAGGGGCAAATCTTTTTCGCCAATTTCTACTAAGTCCATTGCGTTCATCATGGAAAGAGGCATAATTAATAACTAGGTAATTGGGAATATCCTGTTGTTGAATTTTATGTTTTATTTGAAGATAAACTTGGTTTAATCCGTATCCTCCAAGGCCATAATTTTTAACATTCAAATTAGGAAAATTGGATTGGATTTTCCAAGCTAAAGTCATCGAATCGGTGAGGTTATGGCCATGAGTAAAAGAGCAACCAAAGATGTAAAGCTTTGGTTTATTTAGGAGTAGGCTATCAAATAAATTGGATCTTGTCGCTCTACTTTTATCTGGCCAATGTGTGATGGATGAACGAATTTTTTTATTGAATTTCATTTCAAATATGCCTACCTTTGAGCTATAGCCAAGTAAGCTATCTTTTTCAATATGAATTTCAGGATGAACTTGTATGTCTACAGGATAAATTTTAAAGGGTTGGATGCCCCAAAGTCTTAACACCATTTCACATAACAACAATGTGATGCCTACAAAGACCAAAATTACTTTAATCCTATTTATCATTTTGAATTCAATTTACCCCTACTATAAATATAACAAAAAAATACTATATATTTATACCTTGATAAGGTATTTGGGTCTTATTTAATTCGTACATTGGCATTGAAATTGTTTCAAAATAAAGAAAAAATCATTCATGAAAAAAATATTAAGCTTCAGCATTTTAGTTTTACTATTGAGTACATCAATAAGTTTTGGACAAGATTATAAAGAGGAGATCGGCGCTATATTTACTAGTTATTTTTCTACAGTAGAAAATTCAGATAATGAAGCGACTCTTGATTATATGTATCCACCGTTATTTGACAAAGTCCCTAGATCACAAATGCTATATGCAATGAATCAAATGAAAGAAGACACCAGTACATTGATCACGATGAATGACGCCAAAATTTTAGGCTTTTCTAAAAATATCAAAGTGAAAGGGGTACAGCATGCCATTGTTGACTATACTTTTAAAATGACCATGAAGATTATGGAACCTGGAGATGCAGAAGCCGATTGCTTAGATATGATGGGATTTATTCATGAAAATCTAAATGCCATTTTTGGTGAAGACAATGTATCTTATAAAAAAGGAGACGATACATTTGTCATACAACCTCAAAGCAAAATGTATGCGATCAAATCACCCAAACATGGCGATTGGAAATTCATGGAAAAGAAAGAAAGTTTGATGCCAATCGTTAAAAAGCTATTGCATAAAAAAGTCATAAAGAAATTGAAGTAGATTAAATTTCTATTCTTTTTTAATTAAAGCGTAGTTGGGCAAACGTATTCCGTTCGTTCTAAAGTCGTTTTTTTAATTGCATTATAACCTCCTTGTACATCAATAAGATGATGGATACCTTTTGCTTTTAAAATAGATGCTGCAATTACTGATCGGTAACCACCTGCGCAGTGGATATAAAAGGGTTGATCTTTAGGTAGGTTTTCTATTTCATTTTGAATATTGCTTAGTGGAAAATGCAAGGCATTGACGACATGTTCTGATTGGAATTCACCGATTTTACGCACATCGACAATTTTATTTTTTTGTGCATCATAATCCTTTTCAAAATCCGAAGCCAATACGGAATCTAATCGTTCTAACTTTTTCCCTGCGGCTTTCCAAGCTTCCATTCCTCCCTTTAAAACCCCTAAGGTATGATCAAAACCTACGCGTGCCAATCGGGTAACGGCTTCCTCTTCTCTTCCTTCTGCAACGACTAGAATGATCGGTTGATTGATATCTACAATTAATTCTCCAACCCAAGGAGCAAAGCTTCCATCTAATCCGATGAATAAAGCATTAGGTATATGACTTTGCGCAAAATCTTGTGGTTTTCTGACATCTAAAACTATTGCGTTTTGTTGATCAACTATACGTTCTATATCATTTGGACTAAGCGCTTGTAAACCAGATTGCAATACCTCATCAATACTTTGATACCCTTCCTTGTTTAGCTTCACATTTAATGGGAAATATGCTGGTGGAGCCTGTAAACCATCGGTAACTTCTTTCACGAATTCCGCTTTTGTCATATCTGCACGAAGCGCGTAATTCATTTTTTTCTGGTTGCCCAAAGTGTCTTGGGTTATTTTCATCATACTTTTTCCACAAGCGGATCCTGCACCGTGTGCGGGATAAACCATTACGTCATCTCCTAAAGGCATTATTTTATTTCTAAGGCTATCGAATAGAATACCTGCTAAATCTTCTTGAGTGATACTTGCTGCTTTTTGTGCAAGGTCTGGTCTTCCTACATCACCTAGAAAAAGCGTATCTCCAGTAAATAAGGCCACATCTTTTCCATTTTCATCCTTTAACAAATAGGTGGTACTTTCCATCGTATGTCCTGGTGTATGTAAGACTTTGATCGTTAGTTTACCTAATTTAAATTCTTCATTATCTTTAGCGATATAAGCTTTAAAATCAGGATTTGCATTGGGACCATAAATTATTGGTGCACCTGTTTTTTCAGATAAGGTTACATGACCGCTAACAAAATCAGCATGAAAATGAGTTTCAAAAACAAATTTAATATTCGCCTTATTTTCTTCCGCTTTCTTCAGATAAGCCCCAACTTCTCGTAATGGATCAATAATAGCGACCTCACCTTCACTTTGAATATAGTATGCGCCTTGAGCTAAGCATTTGGTATACATTTGTTCTACGATCATGATAAAGAATTATGATTAATTAAGAATGAAGCGGACTAAAGATAATAGAAAAAAATTGGAGATTAATATCCTTTTAAAAAAAATCGCCTTCCCGACAAAATATGCGAGAAGGCGATTTAAATATTTTCAATGGTGTTTATGCCTTAATAGCTTCTAAAGCTTCAGCCATCTTTTTTCCGATATGTGCTGGCGATTTTACAACGTGGATTCCACATTCTGCCATAATTTTCATTTTAGCTTCTGCAGTATCTTCTGCACCTCCAATGATTGCACCTGCATGCCCCATTGTTCGTCCTTTAGGAGCGGTTTGTCCAGCGATAAAACCTACGACAGGTTTTGTTCCATTTTCTTTAATCCAATGGGCTGCATCTGCTTCCATACTTCCACCAATTTCTCCAATCATGATGATACCATCAGTTTCTGGGTCATTCATCAATAACTCTACTGCGTCTTTTGTGGTCGTTCCTACGATAGGATCTCCTCCAATACCAATGCAAGTAGATTGTCCCATACCTGCTTTAGTTACTTGATCTACGGCTTCATAGGTCAAAGTTCCAGATCTAGAAACGATACCGATTCTTCCTTTTTTGTGGATAAATCCAGGCATGATTCCTACTTTAGCTTCTCCTGGTGTCATTACACCTGGACAGTTAGGTCCAACTAATCGACAATCTTTATCTTGGATATACGCTTTTACTTTGACCATATCTTGAACCGGAATTCCTTCCGTAATACATATAATCACTTTAATTCCAGCATCGGCAGCTTCCATAATAGCGTCAGCGGCAAATCTTGGTGGAACAAAGATAATTGTAGTATCAGCTCCTGCTTTGGCAACAGCCTCTTGAACGGTATTAAACACAGGTTTCTCTAAATGCGTTTGACCACCTTTTCCTGGAGTTACGCCTCCTACTACATTGGTTCCATATTCAATCATTTTACCTGCGTGAAAAGTACCTTCTTTTCCTGTAAAACCCTGAACAATAATATTGGAATCTTTATTAACTAAAACAGACATAATTATTTTTGATTTTATTTTTCTTCAACTAATATAAACACCTCTTCATCTTCTTTTTTCATAAGATATTCTTCACGAGCTATTTTTTCCAATTTTTCATTGGTGTTTAATTCCGATAATTCTCTTTCAAGATTTTCTGTTTCAAAACGTGCAGATTTCTCTTCCATTTCTGTTTCTGATCGTTGGAGTTTCCATTGATCGAGCACATTATTTTTATCGAAGAAAAATAACCACACACAGAAAATCAAGCCTGTCAATAGGTATTTATTCCTTATTGGAGCAGGAATTTTTTCAAAATAGTAGCGAAAAATTGATTTTTTTGCCATAAGTAGATGATTAAAGCGTAAAGATAACAAATTTATGCGCTAAATAAAGATGATGCAAGAAAACAAGCATCAAATCATCTCAAACTAATGTTCTTTCCTGGATATACCGCAAACTCGCCTAATTCTTCTTCAATTCGGAGAAGTTGGTTATATTTTGCAATCCGATCCGAACGAGAAGCAGAACCTGTTTTAATTTGTCCCGTATTCAATGCTACAGCTAAATCTGCAATAGTCGTATCTTCTGTTTCTCCTGATCGATGGCTCATCACTGAAGTATATGCATTTCGTTTGGCCATTTCTACTGCGGAGATTGTTTCAGATAACGTACCAATTTGATTTACTTTAATTAGGATGGAGTTGGCCACATCCATATCGATTCCTTTTTTAAGTCGTTCAGTATTGGTAACGAATAAATCATCTCCAACAAGTTGAACGTCTTTTCCAATAGCTTTGGTAAGGTTAGCCCATCCATTCCAATCATCTTCATGCAGGCCATCTTCTATAGAAAGAATTGGATATTTTTTACTCCAATCTGCCCAATAAGCCACCATTTCATCAGAAGTCAATTTATCTCCAGTTGATTGGTGAAAATGGTATACTTTTTCTTCTTCATTATAAAATTCAGATGCTGCAGCATCCATCGCAATATACATATCTTCTCCTGGTCTATATCCTGCCTTTTCGATGGCCATAAGCACTAATTCAATCGCTTCTTCATTAGATCCAAGGTTAGGTGCGAATCCACCTTCATCTCCTACGTTAGTAGAATATTTTTTATCTTTTAATACATTTTTCAAATGGTGGAAAACTTCGGTTCCCATGCGTAATGCTTCTGAGAAACGGCTAGCGCCAACAGGCATAATCATAAATTCTTGAAAGTCTATGCTATTATCTGCATGGCTACCTCCATTTAAAATATTCATCATTGGAACTGGTAATACGTGAGCATTTACACCTCCAATATAGCGGTATAAGGACTGTCCAGATTCCATTGCTGCTGCTTTGGCAACGGCAAGAGAAACTCCAAGAATCGCATTTGCACCAAGCTTTGATTTATTAGATGTTCCATCAAGCCCAAGCATCATTTGATCGATGTATAATTGTTCTGCGACAGGAATACCTAGTAGATTTTCACCAATAACTTCTTGAACATGTTCACAAGCATTTAAAACCCCTTTACCTAAAAATCGGTTTTTATCTTTGTCTCTTAGCTCTACTGCTTCATATTTTCCTGTAGATGCACCTGAAGGGACGGCGGCTCTTCCCATAAATCCATTTTCAGTAATAATCTCTACTTCAACGGTAGGATTTCCTCTAGAATCTAAAATTTCTCTTGCAATAACATCAATGATAATGCTCATGGTATATATTTTGAATGAATTCGAAAAAAAAGAGCCGTTTTTCCAAACGGCTTATTAATTAATTTATTATTTAGACATCAGCTACCTCTTCGGTAGTAGCCAGCATTTTGATAAACTCGTCAAACAAGTATCGAGAGTCATGTGGACCTGGAGATGATTCGGGGTGATATTGAACAGAAAAAGCTTGGTGTTTTTTCAATTTTATCCCTTCAATAGTATCATCATTTAAGTTGACATGGGTAATCTCTAATGCATCAAGATTATTATTAATTGCTTCAGGACTTACACCAAAACCATGATTTTGGCTTGTAATTTCACATTTTCCAGTTTTCAAATTTTTGACTGGATGATTGATTCCTCGATGTCCATTATGCATTTTATACGTGGGTATCCCTGTAGCAAGTGCTAAGATTTGATGTCCAAGGCAAATACCAAAAAGAGGTATATCTGCTGCCAATATTTGTCTTGTTGTTTCAATGGCATAATCCATAGCTGCGGGGTCTCCTGGGCCATTGGATAGAAAGCATCCGCTTGGATTCCATTCTTTTAATTCTTCAAAAGAAGTTTTAGCTGGGAATACTTTTAAATAACAATCTCTTGAGGTAAAACACTTTAGGATATTTTGTTTTACACCTAAATCGATTACTGCAATTCGATAAGAGGCATGTGGATCACCAAGACAATAAGCTATATCAGTACTTACTTTTGACGCCAATTCTAGTCCTTCCATAGAAGGTACTTTTTCAAGTTTGGCCTTAAGTTCGTTGACATCTAATATTTCTGAAGAGATGATAGCATTCATTGCTCCTTTACTTCGAATGTGTCTTACAATAGCTCGGGTATCCACATCGGAGATTCCTACGACCCCTTCTTTAACGAAATAATCTTGAATAGCCATATCTGCCATTTGTCTAGAGAATTCGTTGGTAAAGTTTTTACAAATTAATCCAGCAATTTTCATATTTGTGGATTCTACTTCCATAGATTTTGTACCGTAATTACCAATATGTGCATTTGTAGCCACAATAATTTGTCCGAAGTATGAAGGATCGGTAAAAATTTCTTGGTAGCCAGTCATTCCAGTATTGAAACAAATTTCACCTGTGGTGGTACCAATGGCACCTGCAGCTTTTCCTTTAAATACAGTTCCATCTTCTAGGACTAAGATGGCTTGAGGTAAATTATTCTTTGACATTGGAGATACCTTTTGATTATGAGGGCAAAAATAAAACAAATGTGCTAAAAAGAACAGAATATGTAGTATGAAGTTTTTAACAAATTTTAATTTCTTCGTGGAGAAAATAAAATGTAGGGTATAGATTAAAATAAAAACATCTAATAATACTATCTATAAATTAGAACAACCTGTAAACTGTTTCATTATAAAACAAAAAAAAGGTGGAGAAAAATCTCCACCTTTATATTTTTAAGCATCTTCAGAATCGTCTTCTTTTTCAGCGTCGGGTTCCTCTGTTGATTTATTCTCATCAACTATTTCCTCTGCGTCTTCCATTATTTCCTCTGCGGCTTCTACAGTAGTTGCTGCTGCGGCAGCGCTTTCTGCAGATTTTTTACGACGACCACGACGTGTAGATCGTTTTTTCTCTGATTTCGCTTCTTTCGTATAGATTTCATTATAATCTACAAATTCAATGATCGCGGTTTCTGCATTATCACCATCTCTATGGCCTGTTTTAATAATTCTTAAATATCCACCTGGGCGATCTCCAATTTTAGCAGCGACTTCTCCAAACAACATGTTAACTGCTTCTTTATTTTGAAGGTAGCTAAAAACGGTTCTTCGAGAGTGCGTAGTATTGTTTTTCGCTTTTGTGATGATCGGTTCAAGAAAAACTCTTAGTGCTTTAGCTTTAGCCAAAGTGGTAGAGATTCTTTTATGCTCGATAATCGCATTAGATAAGTTTTTAAGTAAGGCTTTACGATGTCCTCTTTTTCTTCCTAAGTGATTTCCTTTTTTTCCGTGTCTCATGATTATAGATTTAATGATCTTCGCAACACTAGGAGCAGTAGCTCAAAACCAGTCATTGCAGTTTTTTTTAAAAAAAATTAATAAACGAATTAGTCTTCGTCTAATTTATATTTAGACAAGTCCATTCCAAATTGGAGGCCTTTTTCTAATAATAATTCTTCGATTTCTACTAAAGATTTTTTTCCAAAGTTTCGGAACTTTAATAATTCGTGGGTGTCATATTTAACGACCTCTGCCAATGAATTAATTTTAGCTGCTTTAAGGCAATTATAAGCCCGAACAGATAAGTCAAGATCTTCAAGTGAAGTTTTGAATAATTTACGCATATGAAGGATATGTTCATCTACGATATTATCTTCTTGAGAAGTACCTTGATCGAAAGTGATATTTTCATCAGAAATAAGAATTAAGTGTTGAATCATAATTCTAGCAGCTTCTTTAACTGCTTCTTCTGGGTGAATAGTACCATCTGTTTTTACTTCAATAGTAAGTTTTTCATAATCGGTTTTTTGTTGAACCCGAGTATTTTCAACTTTATAACTTACGTTTTTGATTGGAGTATAAATAGAATCGATTGGAATAACGCCAATAGGTGCATCTTTAGGCATATTTTCTTTAGCCTGTACATAACCACGACCTTTAGTGATTGTAAGTTCCATTTCTAAGTTCACAAATGGTTCCATTCTACAAATCACCATTTCAGGATTCATTATCCGAAAAACGTTGGTGTGATCTTCGATATCACCTGCTCGGAATTCTTCTTTACCAGTGATCGTTAAGTAGATTTTTTCACTAGTAATTTCTTCATCAGAAATTACTTGTTTTAATCTAACTTGTTTAAGATTAAGTACAATATCAACCACATCTTCAACTACCCCACGGATTGTTGAAAATTCGTGATCAGCGCCAGCAATACGTACCGCAGAAATTGCGAATCCTTCTAGAGAAGAAAGCAATACTCTTCTTAGTGCATTACCAACGGTATTACCAAAACCTGGTTCGAGGGGTTTGAATTCGAAAGTACCGTCAAAGTCGGTAACTTTCTGCATGATAATTTTGTCAGGCTTCTGGAAATTTAAAATACTCATAGGAGTTGATTATTTGAAATAAGGTAATATAAATTACTTAGAGTACAATTCAACGATTAGATGCTCTTGAATATTCTCAGGAATTTCAGGTCGCATAGGATAATTCAAGAATTTTCCTTCCATTTTATCCGTATTAAACTCTAACCAAGGGAATTTTCGAACTTCTCCTTTTCTCGATACAGATACACGTACTGTTTCTAGGCCTTGAGATTTTCCTCTTACACCAACAATATCACCTGGACGGATTAACGTAGAAGGCACATTATTGATAATTCCATTAATTAAAATATGCTTGTGAGTAACTAATTGACGAGCAGCTCGTCGAGTAGGAGCGATTCCTAATCTAAAAACTACATTGTCTAATCTAGACTCTAGCAATTGGAATAAAACTTCACCTGTTACTCCTCCTTTACTTGCGGCTTTTTTGAATAAATTTCTAAACTGACGCTCTAATACCCCGTAAGTATATTTAGCTTTCTGCTTTTCATTCAACTGAACTGCATAATCGGATTTTTGACGACGCCGTTTGTTCGGTCCGTGTTGTCCGGGAGGATATTTTCTTCTTTCGAAAGATTTATCGAAACCAAAAATTGGTTCGTTAAATTTTCTTGCTTTCTTGGTCTTGGGACCAGTATATCTTGCCATTTTGGTTATGCTAAGAAATTAGAAAATTTGATTAAATTACTTAGAAAAGTATTAAACTCTTCTACGTTTTGGTGGACGACATCCATTGTGAGGAATAGGAGTGATGTCACGAATAACAGACACTTCAATTCCACTATTATGGATTGCACGGATAGCTGCCTCTCTTCCTGAACCAGGACCTTTAACAAATACCGTAACTGTTCGTAATCCAGCCTCATGTGCTACTTTTGCGGCATCACTAGCAGCGATTTGAGCAGCATAAGGTGTATTCTTTTTAGAACCTCTGAAACCTGCTTTACCAGCAGATGCCCAAGAGATTACTTGCCCTTGCTTGTTAGCGAGGGTAATAATGATATTATTAAAACTAGCTTGTATATAGGCGTGTCCTTCTGCTTCTACACGAACTTTACGTTTTTTAACTTTTTTTGTTCTTCCTTTAGCCATGAGAATATGCTTAAGATAATGTTATTTAGTTGCTTTCTTTTTATTTGCTACCGTCTTACGCTTTCCTTTACGCGTTCTTGCGTTCGTTTGCGTTCGTTGACCTCTTAAAGGTAAACCTTTTCGATGTCTTAGTCCTCGGTAACAACCGATATCCATTAGACGTTTGATGTTAAGTTGGATTTCTCCTCGAAGTTGACCTTCTACTTTAACCTCTTCACCAATAAATCCACGGATGTCTTTAATATTGTCATCGGTCCAATCTTTGATTCTTACATTTTCATCGATTTTACAATCTGCAAGAATTTTCTTTGCAGTCGTATCACCTATACCGAAAATATAAGTTAATCCGATTATTCCTCTTTTGTTTTTTGGTAAATCTACACCTGCTATACGAGCCATAATAAATTATTACTTTAGGTTTCTTTATGATAATTATTTAATAAAACAATTATCCTTGTCGTTGTTTAAATCGAGGATTCTTTTTGTTTATCACATAAAGTTTTCCTTTACGCCGAACTATTTTACAGTCAGCCGATCTTTTTTTAATTGACGCTCTTACTTTCATAATGTCATTTATTTATTATTCTTTTAGAAAAGTAGCTTATGGCTATTATTTCTAAAGGAATGCATTTATTTATATCTATATATAATACGACCTCTACTTAAATCATAAGGAGACATTTCTACTGCTACTTTATCACTTGGAAGGATTCGAATGTAATTCATTCTCATTTTCCCAGAAATTGTAGCAATAATAACATGCTCATTTTCTAGCTTAACTCGGAACATTGCATTTGATAATGCTTCTACTATTGTTCCATCTTGTTTTATAAGGTCTTGTTTTGCCATTTTATAAATTTCGGACTGCAAATATCTACTTTTTTCTCGATATTTCCTTAACTTCTGGATTATTTTTAATCGCTTCTTCGATAAATTTATGTGTAGAGAGCATTTCTGCCCCTGTTTTACCTATTGCGATGGTATGTTCATAGTGTGCTGAAGGTGATTTATCAGCAGTAATAATGGTCCATCCATCTTTAGATTGTCTGACTGATTTAGTTCCTAAATTCACCATAGGTTCGATAGCAATAACTAATCCATCCATTATTTTTTGTCCTTGCCCTCTTCTTCCATAATTTGGAACTTCAGGCGCTTCATGTAAATCTCTTCCGATTCCATGTCCTACTAATTCTCTTACTACTCCGTATCGATGTTCTTTTTCTGCATATTGTTGAATAGCATATCCAATATCACCGATTCTTCCACCTACTTTAGCACATTCAATTCCTTTATACAAGCTTTCTTGAGTGACTTCCATTAGTTTAATAACTTCTGGTGCGACATCACCTAATGCAAAAGTATAGGCAGAATCTCCAAAGAAGCCATTAAGATAAGAACCGCAGTCTACTGAGACCACATCACCATCTTGAAATTCTTTATCATTTGGAATTCCGTGTACTACACCATCATTAACGGAAATACAAAGTGTTCCAGGAAAGCCTTGGTATCCTTTAAAACCAGGCTTAGCTTTTAGATCTCTTATTAAGGTTTCTGCTGCTTTATCAATTTGCAAACCAGTTACACCCGGTTTTATCATAGAAGCAACTAGTCCTAGAGCTTTTGAAACAATCAGACAACTTTCTCTGATCATTTCAATTTCTTCTGTTGTTTTATAAAATACAGTAGCTCCCATTTACATACTAGCTCCGATCGTCATAGATTTCCGGCCTTTAATTTTACCAGACTTAACTAAACCATCATATCGTCTCATTAATAAATGGCTTTCGATTTGTTGCATAGTATCTAAGACAACCCCTACTAAGATTAGAAGAGAGGTTCCACCGAAGAACATAGCAAAAGCAGTATTTACTCCAAATGCTGCAGCAAAAGCGGGTAAGATAGCTACTAGACCAAGGAAAAAAGATCCTGGCAAAGTAATTCTAGTAGTTACTGTATCAATAAAATCAGCTGTATTTTTTCCTGGCTTAACTCCTGGTATAAATGAGTTTTGCCGTTTTAAGTATTCTGCATATTGTTTTGGGTTAACCAAAAGTGCAGTATATACATAAGTAAAAATAATCACTAAGAAGAAATAGATAATATTATAAGGAATAGATGTAAAATCATTCAATTGAGCTAAGAAACCGGTTGGGTTTCCATCCGCAGAGAAAAACTGTGCGATGGTAGCTGGCAAAAACATTAATGCTTGCGCAAAGATAATAGGCATTACCCCAGAAGCATTCACTTTTAAAGGGATATAATCTCTTTTACCTGCTACAGGTACATTACCAGCTCCTCTTCCTGCCATTCTTTTAGCAAACTGAATTGGAATTTTTCTCACGCCCAGTACAAGTAATAATGTAGCTGCTACGATCAAAATATAAATTGCGATTTCTAATAAGAAGGCAAACAATCCGCCATTTCCATTAATTCGGAAATCAAATTCTGCAAATAGAGCCTGAGGAAGTGTAGCGATGATACCAATCATAATTAAGAGTGAGATACCATTACCAATACCTTTATCAGTAATACGCTCACCCAACCACATCGCAAATATAGTTCCTGCGGTCAGAATAATAATATTAGACATCCAGAAAATTCCGATTGGAACCTCACCAGATATTGCTCCAGGGAAAGATCCTTGTACATAAGTAAGATATCCAGCTGCCTGAACAAGTGTAATAGCAACAGTTAATAATCTTGTAATTTGTGTTATTTTCTTTCTACCTGCTTCCCCTTCCCGTTGTTGTAATCGTTGGAAGTAAGGAACGGCAAATCCTAATAGCTGTACTATAATGGATGCAGAGATATAAGGCATAATACCCAAAGCAAAAACTGCGGCATTATTAAAAGCTCCTCCAGTAAATGCGTTAAGCAATCCGAATAAACCATTTTGATTTTGTGAAGCAGATTCTAATGCGGAAGGAACAATACCTGGAAGAACGACAAAAGATCCAAATCTAAACACAAGTAATAAACCAAGTGTATAGATAATACGATCTCTAAGTTCTTTAATAGACCAAATATTCTTAAGGGTACTAAAAAATTTCTTCATGATGTTTGATTATACCAAATTTACTGAACCACCTTTTGCTTCAATTGCTTCTTTAGCAGAAGCTGAAACAGCGTGTGCTGAAACTTCAAGTTTACAAGTAAGTTCTCCTGAACCTAAGATTTTAACTAAATCGCGTTTTCCGACAATCCCAAGCTCAATTAATTTTTCCAAAGAAAGTACAGATTCGTTATATTTCGCAGAGATTTTTTCCAATCTGCTAATATTGATAGGTACGTATTCTTTTCTATTAATATTTTTGAATCCACGTTTTGGTGTTCTCATCCATAAAGTGATCCCTCCACCTTCAAAGGCGAATGGTCTTGAGTAACCCGATCGAGATTTCTGTCCTTTATGACCTCTCGTACTTGTTCCTCCTCTTCCAGATCCTTGGCCACGACCAATACGTTTTCTTTTCTTTACAGAGCCTTTAGCAGGCTTTAAATTATGCAGTTCCATAATTATTTACTTTTATATCAAATCAGAAAAAAGGCAGCATTTAAAAATGCTTGCCTTAATTATAGATGTTCAATTTTTAGGAGATGTTTTACTTTTTCAATCATACCCAAAATCTGCGGATTTGTTTCATGCTCCACGGCATGATTCATTTTTCGAAGACCGAGAGCATAAATCGTATCCTTTTGTCGTTTTGAACGATCAATGATACTTTTTACTTGTGTTACTCTAACTTTACCCATTTTGTTTCAATCTATATTAAAAAAAGCAGTATTTAATAAAAAATTATCCATTAAAGAGCTTCTCCATAGAGATTCCTCTTTGTTTTGCGACTAATTTAGGATCTCTTAGTTTCAATAAAGCATCGAGTGTTGCTTTAATCACATTATGTGGATTAGAAGACCCTTGAGACTTCGCTAGTACATTTTGTATACCAGAGATTTCTAAAACCGCTCGCATGGCTCCACCAGCGATTACCCCGGTACCATCAGATGCAGGCTTGATTAATACTTTCCCTGCTCCATATTTCCCTTTTTGTTCATGAGGGATCGTTCCATTAAGCAAAGGAAATCGAACTAAATTCTTTTTTGCATCATCTACTGCTTTAGCAATAGCTTCAGAAACGTCACGAGCTTTTCCTAATCCATGACCAACAGTTCCTTTTCCGTCACCCACAACTACTACCGCGGCAAAACTGAATGTACGTCCACCTTTAGTAACTTTAGCTACACGATTAAGATTAACTAATTTTTCCTTTAGTTCCGCATCAGCAGTTCGGATTCTTTGTTTATTTGGTTTTTTAAACGCCATGTTTAATTATTTTTAAAATTGAAGGCCACCTTCTCTGGCACCTTCTGCCAATGATTTTACTCGGCCATGATATAAATACCCACCTCGATCAAATACTACTGCGCTTATTCCAGCGTCAGCACCTTTTTGAGCAATAATTTTTCCTACTTCTTTAGCGACTTCAACTTTGTTGCCTGTGGTATTACAACCAGCATCTCTAGAGGAAGCAGCAGCTAAAGTTAGACCGCTAACATCATCAACAAGTTGAGCATAAATTTCTTTATTGCTTCTAAAAACAGATAGTCTTGGTCGCCCTGCGGTTCCTTTTACTTTCCGTCGAATTCCGTAGTGGATTTTCTTTCTTTTCGAAATCGTACTTTTCATTTCTGAGTAATCTTTCTATTAATTTTACCAAAATATTATTTACCAGCTGCTTTACCCGCTTTTCTACGAATTTCTTCGCCTTGAAATCGGATACCTTTTCCTTTATAAGGTTCTGGTTTTCTAAATGCTCTGATCTTAGCTGCAATTTGCCCGATCAATTGTTTATCATTAGATTCCAAGATAACTTGAGGATTTTTCCCTTTCTCAGAAAGAGTATCTATTTTAACTTCATCTGGACAGTAAAACATAATAGGGTGAGAGTACCCCAAACTAAGTTCTAATAATTGTCCTGTATTTGAAGCTCTATATCCAACCCCTACTAATTCCATCACTACTTTATATCCATCGGTCACACCAACAATCATATTATTGATTAATGATCGATATAGGCCATGCATTGCACGGTGACGTTTTTGATTTGTAGGTCTTTCTACAGTGAGTGTTCCATCTTCTATAGATATATTAAGATCTGGATCTACTTGTTGTGTAAGTTCACCTTTAGGGCCTTTCACTTTAACAAAATTTGTATCAGAAATAGAAATATCTACACCTGTTGGAACTGAAATTGGTAATTTACCTATCCTTGACATGGTTATATTCTTATGAAATTAAACAATTAGTAAACGTGGCAGAGCACTTCTCCACCTACATTATTTGCTTTCGCTTGTTTAGCGGTTAATAAACCCTTAGAAGTCGAAATAATTGCGATACCTAAGCCATTTAAAACTCGAGGCACTTCATCCGCGCTTGTATATTTTCTCAATCCAGGTTTACTGATCCGGATTAATTTTTGAATTACAGGTGCACCTGTACCTGGAAGGTATTTCAGTGCGATTTTAATAAGGCCTTGTTTACCTGCTTCATCATCGAATTTATATTTCAAGATATACCCTTGATCATATAAGATTTCAGTCATCTTCTTTTTGATCTTTGATGCGGGTATTTCTACGATTCGATGACCTGCAGATTGGGCATTTCTTATTCTTGTTAGGTAATCAGCGATTGGATCTGTTACGTACATCGTTAAGTTATTATTATTATTTTATAATCTACCAGCTTGCTTTACGCACACCTGGAATTTTACCTTCTAAGGCTAATTTTCTAAAAGCTACACGCGAGATACCAAAGTGTCTCATGTATCCTTTCGGCCGACCCGTTAAAAGACAACGGTTTTTTAGTCGTACAGAAGATGAATTTTTAGGCAATTTATCTAATGCCTCATAATCTCCTGCATCCTTAAGTTGTTTTCTTAATTCGGCGTATTTAGCTACCATTTTTTCCCGCTTTTTTTGACGGGCGATTACAGACTTCTTAGCCATATCAATTATTGATTTTGATTTTTAAAAGGCATTCCTAAAAGCTTAAGTAATTGGAATGCTTCTTCATCCGTTTTTGCTGAAGTAACAAAAGTGATATCCATACCTGAAATTCGATTAATTTTATCGATGTTAATTTCTGGAAATACAATTTGTTCTTTAATCCCCATAGAGTAATTACCTCGTCCATCGAAAGATTTATCGTTGATTCCTCTAAAGTCACGAACACGTGGTAAGGTTACATGAATAAAACGTTCTAAGAATTCCCACATTTGGTTATTTCGAAGAGTTACTCGAGCACCGATAGGCATTCCTTCTCTCAATTTAAAGTTCGATACCGACTTTTTAGCGATTGTAGGAACAGCACGTTGACCTGTAATCAATGTCATTTCCTCTACAGCTACATCGACAAGTTTTTTGTCCCCTGTAGCAAGTCCAACACCTTGATTTAGGTTAATTTTAAGCAATTTAGGAACTTCCATAATTGACTTATATTGAAACCTTTCCATCAATTGCTTTGCAATTTCGTCTTGGTATTTTACTTTAAGTTTTGGCGTATATTTTTCCATTACTTAATAATTTCTCCTGATTTTTTAGAAACTCTAACCAATTTCCCATCAACTAGTTCTCTTCCTACCCGAGTAGGCTCGCCTGTTTTAGGATCTTTTAACATTAAGTTAGAGATATGAATTGCTGCGGGAATATCGTTAATACCACCTTGTTTTTCGGCAGTAGGTTTTGTATGTTTCCGCACTACATTGACATCAGCAACAATTGCTCGGTTTTTAAGAGGAAGTACTTCTAATACTTCTCCTTCTTTCCCTTTGTCAGCGCCAGAGATAACAACAACGATATCTCCCTTTTTGATTTTCGGCTTTGGTCGAAACCGATTTTGTTTTACTTTATTTCCCATGATTATAGTACTTCTGGAGCAAGTGAAATAATTTTCATAAAATCCTTGTCTCGCAATTCTCTGGCTACTGGGCCGAAGATACGAGTACCTCTAGGTTCGTCAGCTGCACTTAGCAACACTACAGCATTATCATCGAAACGAATATAAGAACCATCTTTACGACGGATTTCTTTTTTGGTTCGAACAACTACTGCTCTTGAAACGGTACCTTTTTTGATCCCTCCTGGGGATGCTTCCTTTACGGTTACAATGATAAGGTCGCCAATAGAGGCATATCGTCTTTTAGATCCTCCTAAAACACGGATACATAGTACTTTTTTAGCACCACTATTGTCGGCTACATTGAGTCTTGATTCCTGCTGTATCATTTTACTTAGCTCTTTCTAAGATTTCAACTAATCTCCATCGCTTGCGTTTACTTAGCGGACGGGTTTCCATTATTTTTACTTTATCACCAATGTTGCATTCATTTTTTTCATCATGTGCAACATATTTTTTGGATTTTTTAATAAACTTTCCGTATATCGGGTGACGTAATTTACGTTCAACCGTTACCGTAATTGTTTTATCCATTCGGTCGCTGGCTACTAAGCCAATTCTTTCTTTCCTAAGGTTTCTATCCGCCATGAGTTCGCAGAATATTTTATTAATTAAACTAATTAGCGTTTTTTCGCTCGTCTTGCTCTAATTTTACTTCTTTTTGCGATTTGAGATTCGGTCATTTCTGACATCTCCCGAGAGCGCAATTCGGTTTTAATTCTAGCAACATCTCTTCGTGTTTCACGAATTTGAAGTGGATTATCTAATCCAGTTACTGCATTATCGAATTTCATTTTATTCAACTGAGTTTCGTTTGCACTGAGCTCTTGCTGAAGTTCCTCTGTAGAGAGGGCTTTAATTTCTTGATTCTTCTTAGTAGCCATTACTTTAAAATTTTTAGGCTCAAATATTTATTATTAATACTGCAAGCAGCAACTTATTCGCTATAATCTCTTCGAACAACCACTTTAGTCGCTAAAGGAAGTTTTTGAGCTGCTAAACGTAATGCTTCTTGAGCTATTTCAAAAGGAACACCGTCCATTTCAAACATTATTCTTCCTGGCTTAACTACCGCTACATAATGATCTAAAGCTCCTTTTCCTTTACCCATACGTACCTCTAAAGGCTTCTTTGTAATAGGTTTGTCTGGAAAAATTCGGATCCATACATTTCCTTGACGTTTCATATAACGAGTCATGGCGATCCGTGCAGATTCAATTTGGCGATTGGTAATTCGAGCGCCTTCAATTGCTTTAAGGCCAAAAGTTCCAAATGATAAGGTGCTGCCTCTATGAGCAAGACCTTTCATTCTTCCTTTTTGCATTTTTCTATATTTCGTTCTTTTTGGCTGTAACATGGCTCAAAATTAGATTTTTGCTAATTATTCCAAAGAAAGGTTGTGTTTTTCTCTGAAAAGGTAGGCAAAGATACGTTAAAAATTCTAAATTCTATACTATTTTTGGAAATTCCTTCTTCCACCTCGATTTCCACCTCGATTTCCGCCTCGATTTCCACCACGATTTCCACCTCGTTGGTCTTTCTTCAATCCAGCATTAGGAGATAAATCTCTTTTTCCGAATACTTCTCCCTTACAAATCCACACTTTCACACCGATTTTACCATAAACAGTTTGGGCTTCAACTAAAGCATAATCGATATCTGCTCTAAAGGTATGTAAAGGAGTTCTTCCTTGCTTATATTCTTCAGATCGGGCCATTTCGGCACCATTCAATCGACCAGATATTCGAACTTTGATACCTTCTGCACCTGCTCTGATAGAAGATTGAATAGACATTTTGATTGCTCGTCTATAGTTGATTCTAGCTTCAAGTTGTTTGGCGATTTGTTCACCAACAATAGCTGCATCAAGTTCTGGCTTTCGAATTTCAATGATATTGATTTGTACTTCGTTATTCGTAAGCTTTTTTAGCTCTTCTCGAATTCGATCTACTTCAGAACCTCCTTTACCAATAATAATACCTGGTCTAGAAGTATGAATAGTTACTGTAATTCGTTTAAGCGTTCGCTCAATGATAATCCGGGCGATACCACCCTTAATGATCCGAGCTTTAAGATACTTTCGAATATTTTGATCTTCCACTAATTTGGTCGCATATGATTTAGATTTGCCACCATACCAGTTGGATTCCCAACCTCTGATAATTCCTAGGCGATTGCCAATTGGATTTGTTTTTTGCCCCATGGGTAAAACGCTATTAGATTGATTAAATTAATTTATTCTTCTTCGTCGAAATCACCCTCAATAGCAATTTTATTTGCGACAACAATTGTCACATGATTGCTTCGTTTGCGAATTCTATGTGCCCGTCCGTAAGGAGCAGGTCTAAATCTTTTCATCATTGGGCCTTCATCAACGAGAAGGGTTTTGATGTAAAGTTTAAAATCTTCTGGATCTTGTCCAGTTTTTTCTCCCCAATTATTAATGGCAGATACCAATAATTTTTCTAACCAGGTGGATGCTTCCTTTCTGGTGAATTTAAGGGTATCTAGAGCAGGTCCCACTTCCATGTTTCGGATGTGATCTGCTACCAAGCGCATTTTTCGCGCAGACATTGGGCAACCTCTAAGTTTAGCTAAAGCTTCCATTGCTAAATATTTAATAGATTCTCAGTACTTAAGACTGACAATAAAATTATTTCTTTTTATTTCCACCATGACCTCGGAAGTTCCGAGTAGGTGCGAATTCTCCTAATTTGTGTCCAACCATATTTTCAGTAACAAAAACTGGAACAAAAGTTTTTCCATTATGTACTGCAATAGTTTCTCCTACGAAATTTGGAATAATCATTGAACTTCTTGACCAAGTTTTGATCACAGATTTTCGTTTTTCCCCTTTTGCTTTTTGTACCTTTTTCAAAAGTTTGTGGTACACGTAAGGTCCTTTTTTAATAGAACGAGCCATACTATATTGAATTATTTACGTTTAGTAATGATCAAACGACTTGAATATTTTTTCTTATTTCTAGTTTTCTGACCTTTGGCCATAATACCAGTTCGTGATCTTGGATGTCCTCCAGAAGATTTTCCTTCTCCACCGCCCATTGGGTGATCTACTGGGTTCATTGCTACCCCTCTAACTCTAGGTCTTCTGCCTAACCATCGTTTTCTACCTGCTTTACCAAGTACTTGTAAACTGTGGTCTGGATTTGATGTTTTTCCAATAGTTGCTTTACAGGTAACTAAGATCTTACGTGTTTCACCAGAAGGCAATTTCACGATAGCGTATTTACCTTCTCGGCCAACCAAAGTTGCATTTGTTCCAGCACTTCTTGCCAATGCGGCTCCTTTACCTGGCTGCATTTCGATACAATGAATTGATGCTCCTAAAGGAATATCTGCTAAAAACATGGCATGTCCAATATCAGGAGTTGCTTTTGATCCTGACATTAAAGTAGCACCTACTTGTAATTTATCTGGAGCAACGATGTATCTTTTTTCACCATCTGCATAAAATAGAAGAGCAATAAATGCGGTTCTATTTGGATCATATTCAATCGTTTTTACTGTGGCAGGAATGTTTTCCTTATCCCTTTTAAAATCGATGATACGATATTTTCTTTTGTGTCCACCACCTCGTTGTCTAACCGTTCGATGTCCTTCGCTGTTTCTTCCACCTGATTTAGTCAAGCCTACAGTAAGACTTTTTTCAGGCTTACCTACAGTAAGTTCAGCAAATGTATTAGCGACTTTGTGTCGTGTACCCGGCGTAACCGGTTTAAATTTTTTAACTGGCATTTTACATAATTTTATCAGAAATGTGGTTAAGCAAGCGAGCTGAATCTATGTTTGATCAGCTTAATGCCAATCACTTGCCTAAGCAACCTCCTGAACGAATTAAAAATAATAATTAAGCTTCTCCGTAAAAGTCGATAACTTCTCCTTCTTCCACGGTGATTACTGCCTTTTTGAAGCCACTTACACGTCCTTTAATCAAACCTGATTTAGTATTACGTGATTTTGCTTTGCTAGGCATAATCATTGTATTAACAGCAGTTACTTGAACTCCATAAAGTTCTTCTACTGCTTTTTTGATTTCTATCTTATTCGCCTGTTTATTAACGACAAAACTGTACTGGTTGAGTACTTCACTCAATTTTTCTGTTTTTTCCGTTATAAGCGGCTTTACTAATATTGTTTTTGCCATGACTTGTTGATTATAAAAATTAAGCTAAAGCATTTTTCAATTGCTCTAATCCACTTTCAGAAAAGATCAAATAATTTGCGTTGAGCATTTCATAAACGTTTAAATCGGAAGCAAGCGAAATATTTGTTTTTGGTATATTTCTGCTTGATTTGATCAATGTTTGATCATAGTCTCCCAAAACTAAAAGCGTTTTTTGACCTGCTACGTTTAAACTTTTTAAGATATTGTTAAATTCACTTGTTTTAGGTGAATCGAACGTAAAGTCTTCTAAAAGCATAATTTGTTCTGCTTTAGCTTTGCTAGACAATGCAGATTTACGCGCAAGTGTTTTCACTTTTTTGTTCATTTTTTGGTTGTAGCTTCGTGGTCTTGGCCCGAACATACGACCTCCTCCTCTAAAAAGAGGGTTTTTGATATCACCAAAACGAGCGGTACCTGTACCTTTCTGTTTTTTGATTTTTCTAGTAGACCCTTTAACGTCAGAACGTTCTTTGGCCATGTGTGTACCTTGACGTCTGTTCGCTAGGTATTGTTTTACCGCAAGGTAAACCACATGTTCGTTAGGTTCTACACCGAAAATTTCTTCTGGTAAATCCAGTGATCTTCCGGTTTTTTCTCCTTGAATGTTTAATACTTCCAGTTTCATGGCAATTACTTCTCAATGATTACATAAGCTCCTTTATGCCCTGGGATAGCACCACTTACAAGCAGGAGATTTTTTTCAGGAATAATTTTTAATATCTTAAGGTTTTTCACCTTTACTCGTCGGTTTCCTGTTTGTCCAGCCATTCTCATTCCTTTAAAAACTTTTGCTGGGTATGATGCTGCTCCAATAGAACCTGGCGCTCTTAATCGGTTGTGTTGACCGTGTGTTTGATCACCTACACCGTGGAAGCCATGTCGTTTTACAACTCCTTGAAAACCTTTACCTTTTGAGGTTCCGACTACAGCGACAACGTCACCTTCTGCGAAAACTTCGTCTACATTAACTTCTTCACCGATTGTTTTATCGATATCAAAGTTTCTGAATTCTACTATTTTTGATTTCGGCGTAGTAGATGCCTTTTTGAAATGGCCTAGCATTGGATTAGAAGTATTCTTTTCCTTTGCTTCACCAAAGCCTAGTTGAATTGCGTTGTAACCGTCCTTATCTTCACCAAGAACTTGAGTAACTACGCAAGGACCCGTTTCTACAACGGTACAGGCTATATTTTTTCCTTCTTCAGAGAAGAAGTTCGTCATGCCGATCTTTTTACCTATGAGGCCCCTCATGATTTTAATTTTAAACGTTAAAATTTCTACACTACAGTCTTATAAGAGGAAGTTCCAAACAGGAATTCTTCAAAACTATAATGTTTTAAAAAAATATGTAAGAATGTATCTTACGTCAATTTAACTTGGATATCTACACCACTAGGCAGTTCCAATTTAGACAGTGCATCTACTGTCTTTTGAGTAGGAGTGTAAATTTCGATTAGTCGCTTGTGTGTACAAAGCTGAAACTGCTCACGTGATTTTTTATTGACGTGTGGGGATCTCAGAACGGTAAAAACCTTTTTTTCTGAGGGCAGCGGAATCGGCCCCGTAACCACAGCGCCGCTGTTTCGTACGGTTTTGACTATTTTCTCCGTAGACTTATCAACCAAATTGTGGTCATAAGAACGAAGTTTGATTCTAATTTTTTGATTCATAACCCGAATACTAAATAAATTCTATAAAAAAATAAAAGTATGAGGAGTATTACTACTCCTCTACTTTTTTATGCATTTGCTTTTGTAATAACTTCTTCAGCGATTCCTTTAGGAGCCTCTGCATAGTGTGAAAACTCCATAGTAGAACTTGCACGTCCTGAAGTAATCGTTCTTAAGTGTGTAACATAACCAAACATCTCAGCCAATGGCACATCTGCTTGGATAGCTATAGCTCCGCCTGGACGAGATTCTTGTCCTTTTGGTAAACCTCTTCGTCTGTTAAGGTCACCAATTACAGAACCTGTATACTCTTCTGGAGTAGTAACTTCTAACTTCATAATTGGCTCTAGAAGTACTGCACCTGCTTGTTTAGCACAAGATTTAAATCCTTCCTTTGCACATAATTCGAAGGCGATAGGCTTAGAATCCACTTGGTGTGTTTTACCATCATAAATTCTAACTTTCATACTATCCATAGAGAATCCGGCAAGTACGCCATTATCCATCATAGCTTTGAAGCCTTTTTCTACTGGTGGAATCAATTCACGAGGGATTGATCCTCCAACGATATTATTCACAAACTGAAGTCTTACTTTTCCGTCTTTGAAGTCGTCTGATTCTTTAAATTCTTCATCAGCAGGGCCTAATTCAAAAGAGATTACTGCGAAAAGACCAGAACCCCCAGATTGCTTTTTCAAACGCTCTGTGTGATCTACCATTTTCGTCAATGCCTCTTTGTAGTTTACTTGTGGCTCTCCTTGATTACATTCTACATTGAATTCACGACGTAGACGATCAATAATAATTTCAAGGTGTAACTCTCCCATACCGCTAATTACGGTTTGAGCAGTATCCTCATCATATTTAACTTTGAATGTAGGATCTTCTTCAGCCAATTTAGCTAAAGCCATACCTA
>JAHDCJ010000017.1:31268-51478 GCA_020629935.1 Saprospiraceae bacterium
GTATTTAGGATATAAGAACCTGCGTCTAATGCTCCTGAGTATACTCTAAAGAAACATAAACGACCTACATAAGGATCGGTTGCGATTTTAAATGCTAAAGCAGCGAATGGCTCATTAACATCTGGTTTACGGCTTTCTTCTAAATCTGTTTTAGGATTTGTTCCTACGATTTCTGCTTTATCTACAGGTGCAGGAAGTAAAGCACATACCGTATCAAGAAGTAACTGAACTCCTTTGTTTTTGAAAGCTGATCCACATAACATAGGGATAAACTTCATATCAATTACTGCTTTTCTCAACGCACCACGAAGATCAACTGTAGTAATAGAATCTGGATCTTCAAAGAATTTCTCGAGTAGTGCATCATCATATTCGGCGATAGCTTCTACTAATTTTTCTCTATAACTATTTACTTCTTCTACTAAATCTTCTGGAATAGGAACGATTTCGAAGTTTGTTCCTTGAGTTTCATCATCCCAAACTAAAGCTTGGTTTTCTAAAAGATCAACCACACCTCTGAAGGTATGTTCTGCTCCAATAGGAACTACTAATGGCACTGCATTGGTTCCTAATTTAGTTTCAATCTGGTTACAAACATCATAGAAGTCTGCACCTGATCTATCCATTTTATTTACAAAACCGATACGAGGTACTTTGTATCGATCTGCTTGTCTCCAAACTGTTTCAGATTGTGGTTCTACACCACCAACTGCACAGAATAAAGCAACAACACCATCTAGTACACGTAATGAACGCTCTACTTCAACGGTAAAATCAACGTGGCCAGGAGTATCAATGATATTGATTGTGTACTCATTATCTTCCCAATTCCAGTGCGTTTTAGTAGCGGCAGAAGTAATCGTAATACCTCTTTCTTGCTCTTGTTCCATGTGATCCATAGTAGCTGCACCATCATGAACCTCACCAATTTTATGTGTAACCCCCGTGTAATAAAGAATACGTTCGGTTGTGGTGGTTTTACCAGCATCGATGTGTGCGGCGATACCAATATTCCGTGTATACTTGAGATCCTTTGACATAATAAATAAGTATTAAATTACTTTAAAAAAAAATTACAAAAAACTTAAACTCTGAAATGTGCAAATGCTCGATTAGATTCCGCCATTTTGTGCGTATCTTCTTTTCTTTTCACTGCAGCACCTTCTCCTTTCGCAGCAGCTAATACTTCTGCAGAAAGACGGTTAGCCATTCCTTTACCACTTCGTTGTCGAGCGAATTTAATCATCCACTTCATTCCGATAGACATTTTTCGTGCAGGTCGGATTTCTGTTGGAATCTGAAATGTAGCTCCTCCAATTCTTCTAGATCGTACTTCTACTTGAGGCATTACATTATTAATAGCTTTCTTCCAAACTTCATATGGGTTTTCTCCGCTTTTTTCAGCGACGATATCCATAGCTGCGTAAAACACTTCAAATGCTACGGCTTTCTTGCCTTGTAACATCATATTGTTTACAAATTGAGTAACAAGCGTATCTCCATATCTAGGATCTGGAGCAACTATCCGCTTTTTTGGTTTTCTTTTTCTCATTATATTTTTTTTTGTTGGTTGTTGTAGTTTCCAAAAGGAAATCGCTTCAATTTTTACAATTTACCTCAACAATCAACTGCTAAGCATTAATTATTTCTTCTTTGGTCGTTTTGCACCATATTTTGAACGAGACTGTAATCGATCAGCTACACCTGCGGTATCTAAAGCACCACGTACAATTGTGTATCGCACCCCAGGTAAATCTTTTACCCGTCCTCCTCTAATCAATACAATCGAGTGTTCTTGTAGATTGTGTCCTTCTCCAGGGATGTAAGCAATAACCTCTAAACCATTTGTCAAACGAACTTTAGCTACTTTACGAAGTGCTGAATTCGGCTTCTTAGGTGTAGTTGTATATACTCTAGTACAAACCCCACGTTTTTGTGGACAACGGTCAAGCGCACGAGATTTACTCTTTGTAACGATTTTCTTTCTTCCTTTTCGAACTAACTGATTAATCGTAGGCATCTTTGGTATACTATTTTAAAATATGATTTTGTTTAATAAACTTTATAAGGCATTGTTATTTTCTCTCCATTCAATTTCTCTTCCTCTCATTTACCTACCCCTTTGGGTAGTTTACGCTGCCTAAAAAAGCGAATGCAAAGGTACAAAATACTTTCTTATTTTAAAAGGCCAATTTTAATATTCTCTTAAAAAAAAGTAAATGAATGGAATGTTTGGAAAGAAACAGGCCTGCAAAAACAGTAAAAACAACTGATAATCAAGCCCTTAACTTGCAATAGGGATAGAAGCGGAATGTGTGAAGGAACGAGCACATTATAGCGGATAGCCCGGCCCATACCAAAGCCCTTTAGGCTTTTGTTTGGGATTGCCACAAAAATAGGTTTTTTTTCGGTGAGGACAAAATTTATAGCAAAGGAAGATTACACCCCTCTATTTTTCATCCGGCTTACCAATAAAACGGTTTAAATTTCTTCTAATGCGATTTGAAGTTGGTCCTTAGTGGCATTGCTTTCCTGTGCAAATTCTTGGAGTAAGTCGGGTACTTTCTCTTTATATCGAGGATCTTTTGAAAAGATAAGGGATTCAATTTTTTCACAATTATAGAACAATTTTGGATTTCCAATATGTCGCGCTGACGATTTTATGGTATGGGCATGTTTTGCAATTTCATCAAAGTCCTTTTCTTTAAGCAAATCAGGAATATGAAGTAAAAATGTATCGACTTGAGTGATAAATATTTCGACCATTTCCCTGACAAACTCTCGATTATTATTGGATGTTTTTTGAAGGAAGGTCAAGTCATATTTAGGTAACTCGGAGCTAGGAACCGCTTTTTCTTCTTCTCTATTCGGGTCAAATTGTTTGTCGAGGCAAATACACAATTGGTTGTAAAGTTGGTTAGAGTCAAAGGGTTTTTGAATAAGCCCATCAATTAGTTCTAACACATCTTGATATTTATTTTTAAATACGGACGCGGTCATGAGCACAATTTTCAAATCAAGCTGTAGCTCTTCACGAATCGTAATAATTGTTTTTCTACCATCAAGGATAGGCATTTGGAGATCGATCAGAAGCAGGTCATAATCTGTATTTTTATGGAGTTCTTCTAATATCTTCTGTCCATTATTCAAGACTTTCGCTTCGATGTCCCATTTTTCCAACATTTTAACTACGATCTTCCTATTCATCAGGTTGTCCTCCCCAACAAGTACTTTTTTACCTTTAAGGTTATGTCGTTTTTTAAATGGGCTATGCACAACGTATTCAGAGCGGACATTACCAAATTCGATATCGAAAGAGAATTTCGTTCCTTTACCCACTTCGCTTTCTACTTCGATTGTTCCATTTTGGAGTTTGACTAATTCTTGCACGATATAAAGTCCGAGGCCAGTCCCTCCATACCTCATCAATGTTTCTTGATCGGCTTGGCGATATTTTTGAAAAATCACTTGTAATTTATCTTCAGGAATTCCGATTCCGGTATCGATTACTTGAATTTGGATACGCGAAGTTTTTTCGTTTTTACTTAATACTTTAGTAATGATTCTTACCTCCCCTTTTTCAGTAAACTTTATCGCGTTGTTGAGTAAGTTGGTAATAATTTGATTAAGTCGAATCGGATCACCTTTGACATAAGTAGGCATATCAATGTCGTTCGTAAGAGACAAGTCAAGGCCTTTATCTTCTGCAGAAAACTTGAGTGATTTTATGGCATTTTTAATTACGTCTTCCAGTCGAAATTCGGTACTAGTGGTGGTTAAATTGCCTTGTTCTATTCTAGAAAGATCAAGGATATCAGTTAATAAGGACAGCAAGCTATTTGCTGAAGTTTTGATCGAGCTCAGGTAGTCTGCTTGTTCTAGTGAAATTTGCGTATCAAAAAGGAGATCTACGAGTCCTACCACGGAGTTTATTGGTGTACGAATTTCATGGCTCATAACGGCAAGGAAGTACTCTTCTGCTCTACGTGCTTCATCCGCTTCGATTTTTGCTTTAATGAGTTCTTTTTCGTTATTTTTTCTGAGCGTAATATCTCTTGCAATAATTAAGATATGGGAGACTCCATCATTTTCAATAATCGGCACAAAGTTAGCCTCTATGTATGCTTTTTGGTCGTTTTTTCCGATAAGGATAAGTTCAGATCGTAGAGGGATTCTTTTTTTGAGTTGTCGATTGATGTCATCGACTACAAATTCGTTATTTCCTTTGAGGAATAATTTTTCCAAGCCCATTTCCCAAATTTCGGTATTAGAGAAACCGATAATTTTAGACAGTCCTTCATTATTAAAAATAATTTTGGAATTGAGTGGATTATTATCATTAGCTTCACAAATAAGGAACGCATCTTGTGCATTATTAACCGAAGTTTCAAGGATTTTGATTTGGTTATCCTTCCAATACTTTTCCATCACATTATCAATGGTGAGTGGAAGAATTTTGAGGTAATTTCGATCTGAATCTTTAATTAGATAGTCATATGCCCCAAGTTTCATGGCCTTAATAGCTACTTCTTCGTCACCAGAGCCCGTGAGAAAGATAATTGGAATTTTTAGATTAAAATCAAAGATTTCGAATGCGTTTCCATCGGAAAGGAGGAAATCAGCGAGCACCAAGTCAAATTTAGTTTTAGTTTCAAGAATTGATTTGGTGGACGCAATGGAATCAGCAATAATGATTTCATGCGGAAAGTCATCTTGGCTCCCAAGGCGTTCAATGGCCATAGAATCAAGAGGATCATCTTCAATATATAGAATCCGCAATTTTGCCGACATAATTTTGAGGTTAATTCGTTTATTAAGAAGGATAAAATTAATCCTTCAATTCATTGAGTTTTAGTTCGGTTGTTTGTTTACTACTTGCGAGGATAGAATTAGGGAGAGCGATCCAAATTTTTGTTCCTTCATGAGGAATGGATTCTATCCAAATATTTCCATCTAAACAATCTACAATTTTTTTAGCTAGAGTTAGACCAATACCTAATTTATCTTTCTCATTTCCCATTTTTTGGAAAATCTTAAATACGCGATCAAAATTCTTAGGTTCTATCCCTCTACCATTGTCTTCTACACAGATATGAATTTCATTTTCCTTTAATACAGACGAAACATTTACCCAACCCGTTGCGCCTTTGTCATTAAAATTTATGGCATTATCTATTAAATAATAGAATAATTCGTAGATCCGAACCTCATCCGCATACAAAATAGGAAGTGTATTTGAAAAATTCAACTGAATTTGTTGAGGATTTGTAATTTCAGCTTTAATTTTGTCTAATAGGCCACTAAGATTAAATAGGGTATATGAATTGACCATGCGTCCGATCCTAGAATATTTAAGGATTCCTTCGATTTGATTATGTAGAAGTTGAACTCTATTTTTGAGTAAATAAAATTGTTTTTTCCCATCCTCGTCAACGGCGTCTTCGTAATCTTGGATGATCCATTCTGCTAAGGTTTTTATTCCTCGAAGAGGAGCTTTCAAGTCATGAGATATGATGTAAGTAAAGTCTTTAAGTTCTTCTTTTAGTTTGGTTACCTGAAGGTGTAATTGATCCTTTTCCATCAAAAAATCTTTCGATTTGTTGGTTAAAGAAAAGTGAATGGTTAGTCCTTCAATTTCCTCCGTGCGATCTTGATAAGGATGGGCTTGTGCTTGAATTACTACGGGCTTACCCGTATTGTTTTTTATAGATAAATTACAATGTGCGCTAATTCCTGTAAACACTTTGTTTTTAGTTTCCATATAGGTATTGATGGCCTCTTCATTATGGCAAATCGTAGTTATACGTTTTCCAATGAAGGTAGATTCATCATACCCAAGCAATCCGAGGCCATAAGGATTAACATATAAAATCCTATCGTCTTGATCGACCATCATAATGGCCTGATTAAGTCGTTCCAATAGGTTTGCAAAATGTATTGAATGGTTCATACAATGATATGGGTTATTAAACGAGGATTATCATTGATTGATTGGGGATGTAACCGACAATAAGCAGCAAGAAGAAAATAATTTTATTCTGATGAAAATTCGCTAAGCGACCAATAATTACGAATAACTTCCATGACTTCTACAAATTTTTCAAAATCTACAGGTTTAACCATGTATCCAGCCACACTTAGATTAAACGACTGATAACGATCTTGTTCTTCTTTGGATGTAGTAAGTACAATTACGGGGATACGTTTAAATCGTTCATCTGCCTTAATAATTTTTAGAAATTCGATTCCATTCATTCTAGGCATATTAATATCTAGGATGATGATACAAGGCACTTTAGGAAACTTATCTTCGAGATATTTGATCGCATCTTCTCCATCTGTGGCGTGATCTAAAGGATTAGAGATATTCAGTTTTTTGACTGCTCTTTTAACCGTCATTACATCGACTTCATCATCTTCTACCAATAAAATTGCGCGATTACTATTTAACATATCTTTCATTGTTTTCAATTTAAAATTCTACTTCTGGAATTATAAAAACATTTTTTGTGCTCCAATGAGCGCGAATTGAATTTATTTTATGGTACAAAATAATACTTTATTTTGGCAAAGTAAAAAAGAATTTTGTTCCTTCTCCTAATTCAGATTCAATCCAAACCTCTCCTTGATTGTGTTCTACAATTTTTTTAATGATCGTTAAGCCTACTCCAGTACTTTGAAATTCGTCTTTTGGTGCTAATGTTTGAAAAATTTTAAAGATCCGTTCATGGTATTTTTCATCGATTCCAGGACCATTGTCTTCTACACAAAATTGGTAGAAATTATTTTGAGTCCGACAGTTAATTTTTACCTGGCCTTTTTCCTTATCATTGTATTTCAAACTATTACTTATCAAGTTTTGAAAAACCTGTTTTATGGAAGATTCACTATTGGTGATTGTAGGTAATTGGCCAACCTCAATCGAAAAATGATCTGGGGGAGCTAACATATCTATAATATCGGCTACCATTTCATTGAGATTGATAGAAACCTTTTCAATTTCTGCACGACCGATTCTAGAGTATTGTAAAATACCTTCAATCAAACCGTGCAATCGGAGTACTCGTTTTTTCATTAAAACAAGCATTTCCTTTCCTTCATCATCTAAACTACTTGAATAATCTTCAATTAACCAATCGGTTAATGAACCAATTCCTCTAAGTGGCGCTTTTAAATCGTGGGACACGATATAAGCAAAATTTTCTAACTCCTCATTTACTATTTTAAGATTTTGGAATAATTGATCTTGAACCCCTTGTGATTTTCTTCGTTCAGTAATATCTCGAATAAAGGTTACGATATATCCTTTCCCATTAAGATTTAAAAATTTCGCATTGATTTCTTCGGGAATGATGTTACCTTCCACATCTTCAAAATCTTGTTCCAACAATACATTATCTTCTGTAGCATTTAGATTAGCGATAAAAAACGACCATTCTTTTTCTCCTTCTCCCTCGTCGTAAAAATCTTTGCGATTCATTTGGAGCAATTCTTTATTCGTCAATCCATAACGTTTACAAGCCCGTTGATTAACAAAAACAAAATTTCCTTCCTCATCGCACACTTCAAATGCATCGGTAGAATGATCAAGTAAATTAATCACCAATAAAAGCTCGCCTTCTACTCTTTTTATTCGGTTCGATTGAACTTCTAATAGTTCAATAATACTATGAATATCTTCATCATCCTTAATGGTAAGTGTACCGCCTCCCATTTCCAATGACAATAAAGTCTGTAATGACTTTTTTAATCGTTCTAAAATATCCTTTTGCTTCTCGCCTTCTTCTCTCAAACGTTTATTAGATTCATATAGCTCTTCCGAACTGATGTCCATAGAACGTTCTAGCAACACTCGATCATCTTCATAATGTTTATATGAACGATCAATAGCTTCTAAAAAAGGCATTAAGTCTTCAGGAATATCTTCCCCAATGTGTCGTCTTATTTGGCGTTTTAATAATCGATTCATATTTTATTTTTCACCGAATAAAGTCACGGTCATGGTTTGGTTGTGTAATTCACAGTTTTTTAAACCTGCAAATGGAGCAATTTCTCCATAAGAATAAAAACCAGTAACAGGAATCTTGTCTCCAATTACTTCGGCTACACTTTCTACTTCTTCTTCAATACGTTGATCGAGGACTAGTTTTCTTCCTACACAACTAATCAATAAGGCAAATTGTGGGTTATCTACTCCAAGAATAGCTTTTCCAGAATTCGCAGCTTCATAAGCGCCATCAATTAATTTATCAAAATTAGCCTTCATCAATTGTGCAGAAGCACCTACAGGCATATCTCCTGCAAAGGTCATACTTTGATCTTCTTCACTTACATTAAGTATCGTACGAACAAGGGTCTTACTTCCTTCATCCGTGTTAATACTTAGAGGAAATAAAAGCGCAGAACCTGGTAATCCATCCGCTTTATCTCCCAAATACTTTTTATATAAATCTAAAGCCGATTGACCATCTAACTCATACAACACATTCGATGTTGCCTTGGTAATCGTTCGTTTGGGTCCAAAAGTATCCCATCCACCAACAGATCCATAGCCAATTTGAAGATCTTCACCATAAAGGCCAATAGCCACTACGTTTCCTCGAGATGGTACCGCATTGCAACCGACCAATGTTTTTTCAAATCGAGGACCATCTCCTGCAAGTCCTCCTGTAGTGGTTACTTTTTCTGGTAAGTGATCATTTAATCCCTTAACCAATTCACTTCCATTAATCGTACTTCCGTCAGACAACACCATGACGTGTCGCAAACCGTCTTTAGAAAGATTATCCACCAAGGTTTTTCCTAATTGGTAACTATTCTCGAAATCTTTACTATTTAATTTTTCGATTTGATAAGAAGTCTTTTCAAATTGAATGGCAGTGGCTACAATACTATCATCATGTACTTGTTGACCAATAATTTCTCCCGCAGTAGTTCCCATAAGAATATCTGCATTAGGAAATTGATCTCGCAATTCGTCATAATGACTCCCATCTTCTAAAACAAAGCGATTCCCAAAGGCCAAAACTAGGCAATTTTCAAATTTTTCTTCTTGATTATAAAAGCCTTTCCAGCCTTCTTTAGAGGTCCAAATAGATTGTTTAATTTTCATTTAATGTCTTTTTTAAACACGAACAAAATAAAAAGAGGATTTAAAGGGCGAGTGCGGTTATTTTGGATAAATAATTTTCAAATATATCATAATTAAGTCACTTTGCCCATAAATGTCTTATAAATTATTATCCTAGAAAATAACAAACAAGGATGATCTTTCATCTATTCATGAAAAATAATTCCTTTTTTACCCTTTCCTTTTTGTGGGCGTATTCATGCTTTGTATATTTACAACTTAAATCAATAATTATTTTTTATGAAATACGACCAAATCAATCCCGAACTCTTTTGCCTCAATCGAAAAAATTTTGCCGCACAAATGAAACCCAATTCTATTGCGGTCTTTAACTCTAACGACTTGATGCCTCGAAATGGTGATGCCTATTTTCCTTTTCGTCAAAATTCTGATCTTTTTTACCTTTCGGGTATTGATCAAGAAGAAACCATTTTAGTCTTATATCCTGATTGTATTAAAGAGGGTTTTCAAGAGGTTTTATTTATTAAAAAAACAAATGCCCATATCGCTATTTGGGAAGGGCATAAATATTCGCAAGAAGAAGCTCAAGCAGCTTCTGGCATTCAAAAAATTTATTGGCTTGATGATATGAGTCATATCTTCAATGAATTAATCTTACTCGCAGATAACATCTATGTAAACCTCAACGAAAATGATCGCTACGTGCATGAAGTGGCCACTAGAGATTATCGCTTTGCACAAACATTAAAAGCTAAATATCCTGCGCATAATTTTTTACGGGCTCAACCCATCATGAAAAAATTAAGTATGATCAAATCTGCCCATGAAATAGATCAGCTTAAAGTTTGTATGGATATTACCGAAAAAGCATTTCGACGAGTCTTGAGATTTACCAAACCTGGGGTACATGAATATGAAGTAGAAGCAGAAATCACTCATGAATTTTTAATGAACCGAGCAACAGGTCATGGATATACTCCCATTATTGCAAGTGGTCGAAATGCTTGTGTACTTCATTATATCGACAATAATATGCCATGTAAAGATGGAGATGTCATGCTGATGGATTTCGGTGCAGAATATGCGAATTATACGGCTGACCTTTCTCGATCTATACCCATAAATGGGAAATATACCGCTCGACAAAAAGCAGTTTATAATGCGGTATTGACAGTTATGAAAGAAGCTACAAACATGCTTCGTCCAGGTACGAATATTGAAGCTTATCATAAAGAAGTCGGCAAAGTAATGGAAAGTGAATTAATTGGTTTAGGTCTGTTAAATAGAGAAGCTGTAGCTCGACAAAATCCTGATATGCCTTTGTATAAAAAATACTTTATGCACGGTACTTCTCATCATCTTGGACTTGATGTCCATGATCTTGCCGAACGTTATGCGACCTTCCAACCAGGTATGGTTTTTACTTGTGAACCGGGTATTTATATTTTAGAAGAAAACCTAGGCATACGCTTAGAAAATGATATTTTGGTTACCGAAGGTGCGCCTATTGATTTAATGGCATCTATTCCTATTGAAGCCGATGAAATTGAATCATTGATGAATGAATAATTTCTTTTTTGATAAAAAAAACAGTGTATAAATAAAAAGGCCAATAAGTAAGTGATTAAGCACTATACTTATTGGCTTTTTTTCGAAAAAAATATACATACGATTTTCTTATTTTAAAACCGTAACATCTCCTTTATAGGAGAATACTTCTCCATCAATAAATTCGACTTGAGCGAGGTAAACAAATACGCCCGGATTTACACGTTTCCCGTTAAAGGTTCCATCCCATCCTACACTGTTTAAGTTAACTGGAATATTCTCTGCACCATAGACTAAATCTCCCCAACGATTGAATACTTTGATCTCTCTTACTTGGGCTACCGCAGGGCTACCAAAAACAACAAAAGCATCATTGATACCATCGTCATTTGGCGTAAAGACATTAGGAATATAAACGGGGCGAACTTTATCTACTTCTATGGTGACCGAATCGGTTGCGGTACATCCAAACTCAGTCAATATTTCTACTACATAGGTCGTCGTGTTCACAGGCATAGCGGTAGGTTCTGGACAATCGGCACAACTTAAACTTTCCGAAGGAGTCCAAGTATAGGTATGTTCATCTGCGGTATTTACCACTGCTTGAATTTCTGCCGAATAACCTAATAAAATAGTTTGGTCATAACGTGCTTCTACAATAATTTCAAAAGGTTCAGTTATAAACGATTCGTCGGTAGCTAAACATCCATTCGCATCCATGATATAAACAGTATAGGGGCCTGCCGCTAAATCTGTAATTATAGAATCTACTTGAAAAACTTCCCCATCTACACTATAGGTATATGGGGGTGTTCCACCAATTCCAGTGATGGCAAGAGATCCTGCATTTCCACCAAAACACAAATTTCCTTCAGGGACAATGTCATCTACCAAAAATATAGGCGGCTCTGCTAAATTAGTCATGTCGGTAGCGACACAACCATTCGCATCCGTCACCGTGATCGAATAATCTCCAGGAATCAAATCTGTTACAGTTGAAGAATCTGGATGCGCAGGAATACTCCATCCATAAGAATAAGGCTCCGTACCACCAGAAACCATCGCATCAATAAATCCATCTGTATATTGATAACAACTAACTTGGGTAGGAAGTAAATCTACCACTAAAAGATCTGGTTCATTAATATCAAAAGCAAAATTCCCAAAACATAAATTGGCGTCACGAATCGTAATATTATAACTTCCTGCGGGTATATTTAATATCGAGTTGTTAGATACAAAGCCATTGCCATCATTCCAATCAAATTCATAAGGAGGAAGTCCATTGGAAACGACCAATTGAATACTTCCATCAGAAAACCCAAAGCAACTTGGCTCAATCACAGCCACTACATTAGGATCTAATTCCAATTCCAATTCTCTTACTTCATATAATTCAGTGATCTGACAATTGTTGGCGTCCGTAATCACAATAGTGTAATCACCTATTGGCAAATTGCTTAAATCTTCTGTTGTGGCGATCAATCCTCCGCCTACATCAAACCATTCAAAGGTATAAGGTGGTGTTGCTCCACCTACGGTTAAATTTACTGCGCCATCCACTCCGCCATTACAAGTTGGTTTGGTAATGTCTGATACCACATCAAAGGCGGGAGGGCCATCAAGAATAACCGTTACTATTTTTTCACAACCTAATCGATTAGAAACTGTCACGACATAACTTCCAGTTGCTAAACCTGACCGATCTTCTGTATTGGGTCCATCCTCCCATTCGAATTGAAAGGGCGCGTAAGTTCCTGATGGGGTAAGATCAATACTTCCATCTAGATTGTCTGCACATTCTAGATCTTGTTTGATTACATCTACATTCACTTCATTCAGTGTATTGCAACAATCATCCACCATAATCGTCCTTACCTCGGTTACAATACAACCTTCTGAACTTGTTACGGTAAGTGATATTGTTTTTGTTCCTGGAGTACTATAGCTCACCGAATGTGCGCCCTGTGAAGTAGCTATTTGTGGACTTGCACCAACTCCAAAATTCCATTGCCAATTGGTAATCGTACCAAAACCCATTGGATCAGAAGTATCGGTAAAAGTAATATTTTCTCCTGCGCATGCGGTACTTACTGGTGCGGTTACAAACCCAGGTTCTGGACCTTGGAATTCGCCCGTTCCACCAAAAGAAATACTAAATCCATTTCCTGTAGAGGTAAAATTATTAATCATTAAGGCATAACTTCTTCCAGCAACCATATTTAATGGTCCTAGCCAATTATCATTTCCACCACCACAGCCCGGATTTTCATTATTGTCTGAAGAAGAATCTCTTAAACCTGTTGGGCCCATACAAGGACTTGGAAAATTAAAATCTCCTGCGGCCATACAACCTACTACCTGTTTTCCTGCGCAGTTATTTGGGCCATTCGGTAATTCAAATAAAACAAAATCGAGATCATCTGCAGGATTGGTAGGGGTCAACACAAAGGTTAACGTTCCAGAAGTTCTAGCTGTCCATGCATACCATGTAGAGTTGGATTCCGAATTATCACCTAATCCGCCAAGACAAGAATCTGAAGCTTCATCAGGATCATTTCCGGGGCCGATCACTTCTTGCACCGCAAAAGGCGATTTATCACAAAGAATGGTAGCCTCCACACAATCCGATCCAGGCACAATTTGAGGGTTATAATTACTGACACAAAGTTGGAATGTTCCAGTTAAATTTGCTCGACCATCTACTCGGATATAATAGGTTGCTCCAATGGTTAGTGCTCCTCTATATAACTCTACAATTCCTACTCCTGCCCCATCTGATTGACATTGCAAATTATTGATCGTCCCATTACAATCACCAGTATATAATGCTACTTCAGGTGCAGATAATGAGCCTCCTCCTCCTTGTCCTGAAGATCCATTTACTGTAACGGTTACATCAGAAGCCACGGCTACAAAAGAAAACCATAAATCATGGCTATTATTGGTAAAACAATCGGCTGCACCAAAACCACTTGGGGTGGCTGTAGCATTAGAAAATTCTGCGTTGTTTGAACAGTAATTAGTTACATCACCCAAAGGCAAAGCAGAACTACATTCATTATTTGCAGGTTGTGACCAAGCCACTTCCACCATACAAATACAGCAAAAAGTCAGAATGACTATTTTTAAAATTGAAAAGGTATTACACATTATTTTCCTAATTTTTAATCCTTATAATAATAACGCAAAAAATGCTTTAACGTTGGCTTAGCCTATTTAATGATGGACCAACTAAAGCGACTTACAATAAAGAGTATTTTACGAAATTAAGGGATATATAATAAGTATATCAAATACTATACCGTCTATAAGCGGCGGGCAAAGGTAAGAGGTTCTAAAGATTAATTCTTTATTTTTTTCAAAAAAAATCAATAAAAACTGTTGCATTGAATATTTTTTAATTTCGTTAAAATCAAGGTTTTAGATGAACATTACTGTATTTTTTTCATTCCAACTTTAAGTTTAAATTAGTTCCTTATCATAATACCAATTCAAATGCTTATTTTTGCATTCTAAATAAAGACAGCCCATGAAATCATGGATCCCCAACACGATTACCCTTTTAAATTTACTTTGCGGTTGCATTGTGGTTGTACTCGTATTCTCTCATGCATACCATTGGGTTTTCATGGCCATGCTATTTGCTTTTATTTTTGATTGGTCTGATGGTGTGGTGGCTCGATTATTACAAACCAATTCTGAGATTGGTAAAGAGCTCGATTCTTTAGCTGATATGATTTCTTTTGGATTTGTGCCTGGAGTAATGATGTATATGTTATTGGCCAATACATTGGGTGATAACCTCTACCTTTCCACTCAATTTAATTGGTTCGCACTTCCTGGATTTTTGATTACCTTATTTTCCGCGATACGATTAGCCAAGTTTAATTTAGACAAACGCAAAACGGAAGGGTTCTTTGGTTTAGCCACGCCAGGTTCTGCTTGCTTTGTTTTAGGGCTTTATTTAATTTATTATTATAACCCTATGGATTTACGTCCAGTTATAGGAAACATGTGGTTTCTTTATGTGAGTACACTGATTATATCTGTAATGCTAATTAGTGAAATCCCAATGTTTAGTTTTAAATACAAACATACTCGTTGGTCTGGCAATGAAATTAGATTGCTCTTTGTGATCACTTGTATTGTTTCCTTAATCGTATTGAAAGTAGTAGCAATTCCTTTGCTTGTTATGTTATACATATTGATCTCAGTCAGTACACATTACTTTGGAAGGGCAGCTCAAAACGAATCAAAATAATATTTATTAAACTATATAAAAATTGTTCCATGAAATTTAAAGCTGCAATTGATATTATGCCTAAAAAAGAATTGTTGGACCCACAAGGGAAGACGGTGGTCAACAATATGAAAAACCTTGATTTACAAGGAGTGGCAGACGTTCGAATTGGAAAACATATTGTCATGACTTTAGATGCCGCTAATGAAGAAGAAGCCAATACTAAAGTGGAAACTGCCTGCAAAAAACTTTTGGCGAATTTGATCATTGAAGATTACGAATATACCTTAAGCAATTGCTAAACGATTAAGTTTCCCAATGCTTTATCTCATTCCTACGCCCATTGGCAATCTAGAAGACATGACTTTGCGAAGTCTTGCTATGCTTAAAGAAGTGCAACTCATTCTTGCCGAAGACACACGCACCTCTGGCAAATTAATGAAGCATTTTGAAATCAAAAGCCCTATGCGTTCTTTTCATGCGCATAATGAACATCAACAAACCGAAAGCATCATTGACTTATTAAAGTCAGGCCAAGATATTGCCTTAATCTCCGATGCAGGAACTCCAGGTATTTCTGACCCTGGATTCCTCTTAGTAAGAGCTTGTAAAGCAGAAGACATTGAAGTCTCTTGCTTACCCGGTGCTACCGCCTTTGTACCTGCATTAGTCCAATCTGGTATTCCTTGTGATCGCTTTCATTTTGAAGGTTTTTTACCCCACAAAAAAGGAAGACAAACTCGCCTAAAATACTTAGCAGAACTTCCAAATACATTCGTTCTTTATGAATCTCCTTTCCGCTTGATCAAATGCTTGGAGCAATTGGCCGAGCATTGTGGAAGTGATAGAAAAGCTTCTGTAAGTCGTGAACTCAGCAAGATGTTTGAAGAAACACAAACGAATACATTGGCTACGCTTATTGAATATTTTAAATCAAAAAAGATCAAAGGAGAGATTGTTGTTGTTGTAGAAGGAAAGTCATAGTGACCTACGTAAATACCGTAAAAGAAGAAGCTAAGGGAAAGTGATTTATAATCCTAACGCCTGAAGCGTCTCCAAATTTAAATTCCCTACAGGTAAACCATGATCTTTTTGGAATTTTGTGAGTGTAGCTTTCAAATGAGCAGACATAATATTATCTATTGGTGTGGAATAGCCTTTTTCTGTTAGTGCCTTTTGTATTCGTTGTATCGTGTTTCTTGTATAGCCAAAATTACAGGTAATGCATAGAAACTCTTTCCAATCTGTCCAATTACCTTCTTCTAATTTGATGTAATATTTTCCTTGAGTATTTTGGGGTTGATATACTCGACCTACAGAGGGAAATGGGATTTGATTATCTAAAGGTACAAATTCCATTTTCGCAGGTACGATCATTTTTTTTATAGGAAGAATTAAGGTGTCTTTTGCTTCTACATTTTCGACAAAACGTTCATTTATCGTTTTATAATTGGCGGGTATTTCTACGCCACAAAGATACACGACCTTTGACGTATCTGCACTTACACAATTTCGATCTGCTCCTTTCAAAACCCAAAAAGAAGCGCTGGAAGAAAGTGGATGTCTAAAGGTAGTGAGTTGTTCTCCTTCAATGCCTTTAGGTAAATGGAGCAATAACGTATCGAAACTTTCTTCCCATTGTGGTGGAGAAACAACAAGCATCCGATCTTCATACTCAATGCCTCTATTCAGTTCTTTCGCTACCTCTTTTTCCAATTGGATCATAGCAAAACATTTTCCCATTGCTTCTCTATCAAGATCAAGTACTTGGGCCCAAATCAGGCAAGGTAAAAAGATAAATCCGAGTAAACTTAATCTCCATTTTATTGGCATGGGTTTCTTATTTATGCTTGCTCATCTAACTGATAAATATCCTTACGATAACGTCCACTTTGATCATAATCTAAACCATAACCAATCACAAATTTATTTGGAATATCAAATCCAACATAAGTGACGTCCAATGGTTTTTGTAAAGCATCCGGCTTCATCAATAAGGTCAGTATATTTAAAGACGCAGGATTTTCTTTTAGTAACTCATGGTACAAATGATGTAAGGTAATTCCTGAATCTACTATGTCATCCATCAAAATCACATGGCGATCTTTAATATCTATTTCTAATCCAATGCGAGAAGTAATTGCGCCTGTTGTTTCCATTCCTGCATAAGAGGTGAGTTTCACAAAAGAAATTTCACAATCTATATTTACTGCTTTAATAAAATCGGCGGCAAACATAAAAACCCCATTTAATATGCCTAAAAACAACGGTCGTTTTCCATCAAACTCTGTTCGAACTTCAGCTGCTAATTCATCTACACGGGTCATGATTTTATCATGGGTAATGTAGGGCACAAAATATTTATCGTTGACTAAAATTCGATTATCCATTGGGTATTTTTTTTGGGTTATTTAATTTAAGCGATAAAGGTAAGTAATTCAGGAGATTGACTTCGCATTTAAATGAAAAATATTTTTCTTGGAATATGAATTTTAAATTTTGGAATTACTTAAATACAAAGACCGAAATAATTATCCATAACGAATGATTACTTCGGTCTTTCTGCTTCTTAAGGCATCAATAAAAACCTATATTTTTTTAATCAATTTTCAATTCTTGTCCTACACGTAGGGCTTTACTTGTCAATTTATTTTTAGTTCTTAGCGCTTCTACAGACAGTCCATATTGTTTCGCAATTCCAAATAGCGTTTCTCCTGCTTCTACTTGATGCACGCTTTTTTTACCTTTCTTTTTATTCGATTTATCAGGAAATATACCTAAAGGTTTTTCATCACGCAATCTTGGTTTTTTATTTGCCGAACCATATAGATAAATCCATTCTCCTACCGCAGGTTCTTCCCCATGCTTCATCAAATTTCGTTTTTCTAACGTTGATAATTTGATCCCATATGCTTGAGCAATTTCATACATGGTTTCATCATCCGTTATACGCCAAGCTTTTCGTTCGCCTTCATATAATTGTTTTTTGGGTTCTAGAAAAACATACTGATACAAGATCAATTGATCTGTGGCGTTCATGTCATTATACAATCGAATTTTTTTCTCGCTGAGTCCATGCTTTATTGACAATGAAGCAGGAGTATCATCCACATTAGCGACTACCATTTGCAAATCGTTTTGCCTATAAATTCCTTCTCTATAATATTTTGGGAAGACTGGACTTAAGCGTTTGATCACCGTAAATTTCCCATCCAATTCTGAGTCATTTGTACGAATGGGTGTGGTAGCTCCCCATTCGAAATCTTTAGTTTCTGTAACTGGTTGATGAGATGTTGGTGCTGGTTTTTCTTCTACTAAAACAGCGGAGGCTATTTGCATTAAATCATATTTACTCAAACCATACTCTTCAACAACTCGCACCAATTTTTCGGCATAATCGGGTGCAGTGGCATAACCTGCTTTCTTCAATCCCTTAGCCCATCCTAAGTAATCTTTGATGTCTAATTCAAATAAAAAATCATAGCGTTTTCCTTTGACTAAAAAATCAGTATGATCGATATAAGAAGTTTTTGCATCACAATACACTCGAAAACAAGAAGGTTTCTCTTCATCATCCCATTGATAAAATGCCTCTCCTTCCCAATCAGAATGACATTTAATGCCAAAATGATTTTTAGCTTCTCTAGCCAATTTACTATTACCAAAAGCAGATTCTACGATCCCTTGTGCCAAAGTAATACTGGCGGGAACGGCTCCACGTTCCATTTCCTCAATCGCAATTTTATGATACGTGCTCAGGTACATCTGTACCGTCATTTTCGGTTGGGCAGAAAGCCCTACGGACAACAAAACAAAACAACATACTAGCCTACACATAATTTAGGGTTTTACATGGACGCTTGTCCTAATTAAACAACTTGAATTTAGTGTATGGTTCTAGTCTATAGTTAAGGTTTTTTGATTTGGGCCTTCCCAGCAAAGCTGGTCGCTACGTTTCACAGCTCGCTATTCGCTCGGCTTCAGCAAAAGCTGAATCTGGGTTAACACCCACTGTTCCACATCGCTAAGCCAATTTTCTAGCAATGTATGTCATCTAATAACTCCAAAGAATAGCGTTTTAGTATAGATTAGTCTATCTAAAATATGTTAAAGTTTTTCTTTTCGAAATAAATTAACGCACTCTTAGTTCTTGCCCTAAACGAATAATATCCGAACTTAGATTATTCATTTTTTTGAGTTGAGCAACGGTTAGATTGTACTGCCTTGCTATGCTATATAACGTATCACCAGAAATCACTTTATGTATTTTAGGTTTATTCGTAGGAGGATTATTCGTATTCCCTGGATTGGGTTTTACAGGTGCTGTTTTCGATCGAAGACGCGGTGCAGATTTCACTTTTTTCTTTAAAGAGACTTTTTCTCCCGCACGCACTTCTTGTCCTACATTCAATCTATTTTTCTTATATAATGGCAATAATTTAATTCCATATTTTTGGGAGATCGAATACATTTCTTCTCCTGCTTTTACCGTGTGGTATTTTTCTCGGCCTCTTGATTTTTTTCGTTTCGCTTGTAAAAAGACATATTGTCCTTCGGGTACAGGGCGATCTCTTTTTAAATCATTATACTTCAACAATCGCTTTAAAGGCACTTCATATTTTCTGGCTAATGAAGCCATCGTTTCATTAGGACCAACGACAATCGCACGAATTTGATTGACGAGTCGAGCTTCACTTACCGCAGCAGGAATCTCTGTAGACATTCGATCATATCGGTAAAGTTCATTCGCTTCGATAATTCCGATTAATAGGTCTGCATATTTGGGATTGGTGGCATAACCTGCCTTCTTTAATCCATGCGCCCACGCTTTATAATCGGTAGCATCCAAATCAAATAAAGAGCCATAACGATACGCTTTTTTAGGATCAGTCAAAAAATCGGTATGTGCCCGATAAGAATATTCTGGATTGGGGTATTTTCTAAAACAAGATTTGATTAAATTTCCATTGGCATCAAAATCATCATCTTTCAGATAATAAGTAGGTCCAGTCCAACTCGATCCACATTTCATTCCAAAATGATTATTGGCTTGTACCGCTAATGAGCTTTTGCCATCACCTGATTCTAAGATCCCTTGTGCCAATTTGATACTTGCAGGAATACCTGCTCGTTCCATTTCTTCAATAGCAATCTTTTGATATTTAGCGATATACGCTTGACGGGTAGGACTTTGTGCCCATACAAATAAAGGCATAAAACACAAGACAAGGAAAAATGTTAATCGAGGCATAGTAGAAATTTTCGGTTAAAAATACAATAAAGTATTTAGATACTCAATAATTTCAAATGCCGTACCACATTTAAATT